>NZ_JBTSDU010000001.1:0-70730 GCF_054605595.1 Georgenia sp.
CGACGGTGCGGCCCCCTTCGCGGATGGCGAAGCCGAGGCCCTCCTCCATGGCGATGGGCTGGATCAGCTCCACCGACATCTCGGTGTTGTCGCCGGGCATGACCATCTCGGTGCCCTCGGGCAGCGTGATGACGCCGGTGACGTCCGTGGTGCGGAAGTAGAACTGCGGGCGGTAGTTCGAGTAGAACGGGTTGTGGCGCCCACCCTCGTCCTTGGCCAGGATGTAGACCTGGCCCTCGAACTTGGTGTGCGGGGTGATGGAGCCCGGCTTGCAGACGACCTGCCCGCGCTCGACCTCCTCGCGCTTGGTGCCGCGCAGCAGCAGACCGACGTTCTCACCGGCGTCGGCGGTGTCGAGCAGCTTACGGAACATCTCGATGCCGGTGACGGTCGTCGTCATCTTCGTCGGGTGGATGCCGACGATCTCGACCTCCTCGTTCACCTTGAGCTGGCCGCGCTCGACGCGCCCGGTGACCACGGTGCCGCGGCCGGTGATGGTGAAGACGTCCTCGATGGGCATGAGGAAGGGCTTGTCGATGTCACGCACCGGGTCCGGGACGCTCTCGTCCACGGCCGCCATGAGCTCCTCGACGGACTTGACCCACTTCGGGTCGCCCTCGAGGGCCTTCAGCGCGGAAACGCGGACGACGGGGGCGTTGTCGCCGTCGAACTCCTGGCTGGAGAGCAGCTCACGCACCTCCATCTCGACGAGCTCGAGGATCTCCTCGTCGTCGACCATGTCGGCCTTGTTGAGCGCGACCAGGAGGTAGGGGACGCCGACCTGGCGGGCGAGCAGCACGTGCTCACGTGTCTGGGCCATCGGACCGTCGGTCGCCGCGACCACCAGGATCGCGCCGTCCATCTGGGCGGCACCGGTGATCATGTTCTTGATGTAGTCCGCGTGACCGGGGGCATCGACGTGGGCGTAGTGACGCTTCTCCGTCTGGTACTCGACGTGCGACACGTTGATCGTGATGCCGCGCTGACGCTCCTCGGGAGCGTTGTCGACCTGATCGAACGGTGTGAACGTGTTCAGGGTGGGGTACTTGTCGGCGAGCACCTTGGAGATCGCCGCCGTCAGCGTCGTCTTGCCATGGTCGACGTGACCGATGGTGCCGATGTTGACGTGCGGCTTGGTCCGCTCGAACTTGGCCTTCGCCACTGGGGTCCTCCTGGGGACTTGGGTAGTTGTCTCAGCTTCAGGCAGGAGCTGGAGGCTCCTGCCGGAGGCAGAGTGGGTCCTACTGGTCGGTTATGGATTATTGCAGGGGTCGACCTGTGGGACTCACTCGCCCCGGGTCTTCTTGATGATCTCCTCGGCCACGTTCCGAGGGACCTCCGCGTAACTGTCGAACTGCATCGAGTACACCGCGCGGCCCTGGGTCTTCGACCGCAGGTCGCCGACGTAGCCGAACATCTCCGAGAGCGGCACAAGGGCACGCACGACCTTGACGCCGCTCGCCTCCTCCATCGACTGGATCATGCCACGGCGGGAGTTGAGGTCGCCAATGACATCACCCATGTACTCCTCGGGCGTACGCACCTCGACGTCCATCATCGGCTCGAGCAGGACCGGGTCCGCCCTGCGGACGCCCTCCTTGAGCACCATCGAGCCGGCGACCTTGAAGGCCATCTCCGAGGAGTCGACCTCGTGGTAGGCGCCGTCGAGCAGGATCGCCTTGATGCCCACCAGCGGGTAGCCCGCCAGCACACCGTTCTGCATGGCGTCCTGGATGCCGGCGTCCACGCTGGGGATGTACTCGCGCGGGACGCGGCCACCGGTGACCTTGTTCTCGAACTCGTACAGCTCACCCTCGGCCGTGTCGAGCGGCTCGAACCGCATCTGGACCTTGGCGAACTGCCCGGAGCCACCGGTCTGCTTCTTGTGGACGTAGTCGATCTTCTCGACCGTCTTGCGGATGGTCTCGCGGTACGCCACCTGCGGCTTGCCGACGTTGGCCTCGACCCGGAACTCGCGCCGCATGCGGTCCACGAGGATGTCGAGGTGGAGCTCGCCCATGCCGCCGATGACGGTCTGGCCGGTCTCGTCGTCGAGCTTGACGGTGAACGTCGGGTCCTCGTCGGAGAGCTTCTGGATGGCGAGGGAGAGCTTCTCCTGGTCGGCCTTCGTCTTCGGCTCGATCGCGACGTGGATGACCGGCTCGGGGAAGCTCATCGACTCGAGCACCACGGGCTTGTCCAGGGCGCTCAGGGTGTCACCGGTGGTGACGTCCTTGAGGCCGATGAACGCGTAGATGTGGCCCGCGTGGGCCTCTTCGATCGGGTTCTCCTTGTTGGAGTGCATCTGGAACATCTTCCCGATGCGCTCCTTCTTCCCCTTGGTGGAGTTGAGCACCTGGGCGCCCTGGACGACCTTGCCGGAGTAGACCCGGACGTAGACCAGCTTGCCGAAGAACGGGTGCGTGGCGACCTTGAACGCGAGGGCCGAGAAGGGGTCGGTCTCCGTGGGGTGACGCTCGACGATCTCCTCCTCGTTGCCGACGGCGTGGCCCTGCACGGCGCCGACGTCGAGCGGGTTCGGGAGGTAGTCGATGACGGCGTCGAGCATGGGCTGGATGCCCTTGTTCTTGAACGCCGAGCCGCAGAAGACCGGGTAGGCCCGGCTGGAGACCGTCAGGGCGCGTACGCCCCGCTTGATCTCCTCGGCCGTGAACTCCTCGCCGCCGAGGTACTTCTCGAGCAGCTCCTCGTCCGCCTCGGCGACCTGCTCGATGAGCTTGGCGCGGTACTCCTCGGCCTTGGCCAGCAGCCCCGCGGGGATCTCCTCGACCTCGTAGTCCTCACCGATCTTGACCTCGCCGCGCCAGGTCAGCGCGCGCATGCCGACCAGGTCGACGACGCCCGAGAACTCGGACTCGGAACCGATCGGGAGCTGCATGACCAGCGGCATCGCCTTGAGGCGGTCCTCGATGGTCTTGATGGTGAAGAAGAAGTCCGCACCGAGCTTGTCCATCTTGTTCACGAAGCAGATGCGCGGCACGTTGTACTTGTCCGCCTGCCGCCACACCGTCTCGGACTGGGGCTCGACACCCTCCTTGCCGTCGAAGACGGCAACCGCGCCGTCGAGGACGCGCAGCGAGCGCTCCACCTCGACCGTGAAGTCCACGTGACCGGGCGTGTCGATGATGTTGATCTGGTTGTCGTGCCAGAAGCAGGTGGTGGCCGCGGAGGTGATGGTGATGCCGCGCTCCTGCTCCTGCTCCATCCAGTCCATCGTCGACGCACCGTCGTGCGTCTCACCGATCTTGTAGTTGATGCCGGTGTAGAACAGGATCCGCTCGGTCGTCGTCGTCTTGCCGGCGTCGATGTGCGCCATGATGCCGATGTTGCGGACCTTGGTCAGGTCGGTCAGCACGTCAAGTGCCACGTGAGGCTCTCTTCGGTCGTAGGTCGTGGAGGATCGGTGCTGGCGGCGCCCGGGGTCACCGGGCGCCGGCCGGGATCACCAGCGGTAGTGCGCGAAGGCCTTGTTGGACTCGGCCATCTTGTGCGTGTCCTCGCGGCGCTTGACCGCGGCGCCGAGACCGTTGGAGGCGTCGAGGATCTCGTTCATCAGACGCTCGGTCATGGTCTTCTCACGGCGCGTGCGCGAGTAGTCCACGAGCCAGCGCAGGGCCAGCGTGGTCTGGCGCGACGCGCGCACCTCGATCGGGACCTGGTACGTGGCGCCACCGACGCGGCGGGACCGGACCTCGAGTGACGGGCGGATGTTCTCCAGCGCGCGCTTGAGCACGGTGGCCGGGTCCGAGTCGGTCTTGACCCGGACACCCTCGAGCGCGTCGTAGACGATCTTCTGGGCGGTGGACTTCTTGCCGTCGCGCAGCACGCGGTTGACGAGCTGGGTCACCACGGGCGAGCCGTAGACCGGGTCGACGACGAGCGGACGAGCGGGTGCGGGGCCCTTACGAGGCATTACTTCTTCTCCTTCTTGGCGCCGTAACGGCTCCGTGCCTGCTGGCGGTTCTTGACACCCTGGGTGTCGAGCGCGCCGCGGACGATCTTGTAGCGGACACCAGGCAGGTCCTTCACACGACCGCCACGCACGAGCACGATCGAGTGCTCCTGCAGGTTGTGGCCCTCGCCCGGGATGTATGCGGTGACCTCGATACCGCTGGACAGGCGCACGCGGGCGACCTTCCGGAGAGCCGAGTTCGGCTTCTTCGGGGTCGTGGTGTACACCCGGGTGCACACACCGCGACGCTGCGGGCTCCCCTTGAGGGCCGGCGTCTTGGAGGTTCCGACCTTGACGCTACGGCCCTTGCGGACCAGCTGCTGAATCGTGGGCACTACGTCTCCGTCTCGAAGTTCTTCGCTGTCGATGATGTTGCTCGCCCGACCATGGGGTCGACCGGCCCGGGTCGCCGAGGCGGCCTGTCCAGGCTCGCTCCCTTGCCCCCGTTGTCGGGCGTGTCGACCAGCACCGGACACCGCGGGTCTGCCAACCTGAGTGGAAGACGGCCGCCGCTGTCCAGCTGGCGTAGACGCCTGCGGACCCCGCTCCAGCCTGGATCGCCTTTCGGTCGACCGGCGGGAGAGACGCACGCACGAGAGCCCGACGTCGCGGGCACCGCCGACCAGAGTACTCTGCGGCGGATTCTCGCGTCAAAGCGTGGGAGTGTCCCCGGAGCGTGATGTGCTGCACGTTCTGGCGGGGCAGGTGGCGGACCGGGCCATGGCGGGAGGGCCGGGCCGACACCTGCCGCAACGCCCGCCGTGCGGCGGACGTCCGGGCCGATCGCCCGTCCGCCCGCCGCACGGCGACACGCACCCGGCAGGATCAGCGGAACTCCAACCCGTACGTGTCGGGGCCGAAGTCCAGCTCCTCGAGCAGCACCGCGTCGTTCGAACCGCCAGCCGGCCCGAAGTCGACGTCGCTGTAGCCGAGGCGGCTGAACGCCCGCGCCTTGGCCTCCTCGGTGGGCTCGACGACGACCTCGTGGTAGCGGGGCAGCCCCGTACCGGCCGGGATGAGCTTGCCGAGGATGACGTTCTCCTTGAGGCCGAGCAGCGGGTCGCGCCGGCCGCTCATGGCGGCCTCGGTCAGCACCTTCGTCGTCTCCTGGAAGGAGGCCGCCGAGAGCCACGAGTCCGTCGCGAGCGAGGCCTTGGTGATGCCCATGAGCTCGGGGCGGCCGGAAGCGGGGGTGCCACCCTCGCCGACGACGCGCCGGTTCTCGTCCTCGAAACGGGAGCGCTCCATGAGCTCGCCCGGCAGGAGACGCGTCTCGCCCGGCTCGAGGACGGTCACGCGCCGCAGCATCTGCCGCACGATGACCTCGATGTGCTTGTCGTGGATGTCCACGCCCTGCGAGCGGTACACCTGCTGGACCTGCTCCACCAGGTGCTTCTGCGTCGCACGCGGCCCGAGGATGCGCAGGACCTTCTTCGGGTCCACCGCACCGACGATGAGCTGACGCCCGACGGCGACGTGCTCGCCGTCCTCGACCAGCAGACGCGCCCGCTTGGTCACCGGGTAGACCACGTCCTCCTGCCCGTCGTCGCGGGTGATGACGAGCTTGCGGCTGCGTTCGGAGTCGTCGATCTTGACCCGGCCCGCGGCCTCGGCGATCGGCGCCTCGCCCTTGGGGGTACGGGCCTCGAAGAGCTCCTGCACCCGGGGCAGACCCTGCGTGATGTCCTCCGCGGAGGCGGCGCCACCGGTGTGGAAGGTACGCATGGTCAGCTGGGTGCCGGGTTCGCCGATGGACTGCGCGGCGATGATGCCGACGGCCTCGCCGATGTCCACGAGCTTGCCGGTGGCCAGCGAGCGGCCGTAGCACTTCGCGCAGGTGCCGACGCGCGACTCGCACGTGAGCACCGAGCGGACCTTGACCTCGGTGATGCCGGCAGCGATGAGCCGGGCGATCAGCACGTCACCGGCGTCGTCCCCGGCCTGGGCGAGGACGTTGCCGTCCGCGTCCTTGATGTCCGTGGCGATGGTGCGGGCGTAGACGGAGGACTCCACCGTCTCGGCGCGCACCAGGTTGCCCCGGGAGTCGGCCTCGGCGATCGGCATGGTCAGGCCCATCCGGGTGCCGCAGTCGTGCTCGCGGACGATGACGTCCTGCGACACGTCCACGAGACGACGGGTCAGGTAGCCGGAGTCCGCGGTCCGCAGCGCCGTGTCCGCGAGGCCCTTGCGGGCACCGTGGGTGGCGATGAAGTACTCGAGGACGGACAGGCCCTCGCGGTAGTTGGACTTGATCGGGCGCGGGATGATCTCGCCCTTCGGGTCCGCCACGAGGCCACGCATACCGGCGATCTGGCGGACCTGCATCCAGTTGCCACGGGCACCGGAGGAGACCATGCGGAAGACGGTGTTGCGCTCCGGGAAGTTGGCCCGCATCGCGGTGTCGACCTCGTTGGTCGCCTGGGTCCAGATGTCGATGAGCTCCTGGCGGCGCTCGTCGTCGGTGATCAGACCGATGTCGTACTGTTCCTGGATCTTGGCGGCCTCACCCTCGTACTTCTCCAGGATCTGCGCCTTCGCGGGCGGTGCGACGACGTCGGACGCCGCGATGGTGATACCGGAGCGGGAGGCCCAGCGGAAACCGGCCTCCTTCAGCGCGTCCAGGCTCGCCCCGACCTCGACCTTGGGGTATCGCTCCGCCAGGTCGTTGACGATGCCGCCGAGCACCTTCTTGTCGACGACGCCGTTGATGTACGGGTAGTCCACGGGCAGCAGCTCGTTGAACAGGGCGCGACCGAGCGTCGTCTCGAGCAGGACCTGCTGGCCTTCCTCCCAGCCGGTCGGGGCGACCCACCCGGCCGGCGCCACGAACCCGGGTATCCGGATCCGGACGGCGGCGTTGAGGTCCAGGTCGCCGGCGTCGAAGGCCATGATCGCCTCGGCCTGGGTCGCGAACACGCGGCCCTCGCCCTTGGCGTCGGCCCGGTCGGACGTGAGGTGGAACAGGCCGATGATCATGTCCTGGGTGGGCATGGTCACCGGACGGCCGTCCGAGGGCTTGAGGATGTTGTTCGAGGACAGCATGAGGATGCGCGCCTCGGCCTGCGCCTCCGTGCTCAGCGGCAGGTGCACGGCCATCTGGTCGCCGTCGAAGTCCGCGTTGAACGCGGCGCAGACGAGCGGGTGCAGCGCGATCGCCTTGCCCTCGACGAGCTGCGGCTCGAACGCCTGGATGCCGAGTCGGTGCAGCGTGGGGGCGCGGTTGAGCAGTACCGGGTGCTCACGGATGACCTCCGAGAGCACGTCCCACACCTGCGGGCGCGAACGCTCCACCATGCGCTTGGCGGCCTTGATGTTCTGGGCGTGGTTGAGGTCCACCAGCCGCTTCATGACGAACGGCTTGAAGAGCTCGAGCGCCATCTGCTTGGGCAGGCCGCACTGGTGCAGCTTGAGCGTGGGGCCGACGACGATGACGCTGCGGCCGGAGTAGTCGACGCGCTTGCCGAGCAGGTTCTGCCGGAACCGGCCCTGCTTGCCCTTGAGCATGTCGGAGATCGACTTCAGGGCCCGGTTGCCGGGGCCCGTGACCGGGCGGCCGCGGCGGCCGTTGTCGAAGAGCGCGTCCACGGACTCCTGGAGCATGCGCTTCTCGTTGTTGACGATGATCTCCGGCGCACCCAGGTCCAGCAGCCGCTTGAGGCGGTTGTTGCGGTTGATGACGCGGCGGTAGAGGTCGTTGAGGTCCGAGGTCGCGAAGCGGCCGCCGTCGAGCTGCACCATCGGGCGCAGGTCCGGCGGGATGACCGGGACGCAGTCCAGGACCATGCCCATGGGCGAGTTGCCGGTGGACAGGAACGCATTGACGACCTTGAGGCGCTTGAGCGCCCGGGTCTTGCGCTGGCCCGTGCCGGTGGCGATGGTCTCGCGCAGCGACTCGGCCTCGGCCACGAGGTCGAAGGTCTCCAGACGGCGCTGGATGGCCTCCGCACCCATGAAGCCCTTGAAGTAGATGCCGTAGCGGGCGTTGAGCTCGCGGTAGAGCAGCTCGTCACCCTCGAGGTCGCCGACCTTGAGGCCCTTGAACCGGTCCCAGACCCGCCCGAGGCGGTCCAGGTCCTGGTCGGCGCGCTTGCGGATCTGCGTCATCTCGCGCTCCGCGGACTTGCGGACCTTGTCGCGCGCGTCGGCCTTGGCGCCGGCGGCCTCGAGCTCGGCGAGGTCGGCCTCGAGCCGCTGGGCGCGGGCCTCGATGTCGGTGTCGCGCTTGGTCTCGACCGCGTGCTTCTCCAGGTCCATCTCGTTCTGGAGCGAGGTGAGGTCCTCGTGCCGGCCGCTCTCGTCCACCTCGGTGATCATGTAGGCGGCGAAGTAGATGACCTTCTCGAGGTCCTTGGGCGCGAGGTTGAGCAGGTACCCCAGGCGCGAGGGCACGCCCTTGAAGTACCAGATGTGGGTGACGGGTGCGGCGAGCTCGATGTGGCCCATCCGCTCACGGCGGACCTTGGAGCGGGTGACCTCCACACCGCAGCGCTCGCAGATGATGCCCTTGTAGCGGACACGCTTGTACTTCCCGCAGGCGCACTCCCAGTCGCGGGTGGGCCCGAAGATCTGCTCGCCGAAGAGGCCGTCCTTCTCCGGCTTCAGCGTGCGGTAGTTGATCGTCTCGGGCTTCTTGACCTCACCGTGCGACCATTCCCGCACATCGGCAGCCGTCGCGAGCGAGATGTGCAGCGAGTCGAAGACATTGACGTCGAGCAAGGGTTCCTACTTCCTCCGGCAGAACACCGTGTACAGCTGTGGTGGAGCGCTGGCGGGGCCACCAGTGGCCCGGGGACCCGGGGGAACGTGTTCCGTTCGCTCCCCCGGGCCGTCCGGGCCGGCCCGTCGGGCTCAGAGTTCGTCGACGCTGCTCGCGTCCGGACGGCGAGACAGGTCGATCCCGAGCTCCTCCGCGGCCCGGTAGACCTCGTCATCGGCGTCCCGGAGCTCGATCGCGTTGCCCTCGGCGTCGAGCGCCTCGACGTTCAGGCACAGCGACCGCATCTCCTTGATGAGCACCTTGAAGGACTCGGGGATGCCGGGCTCGGGGATGTTCTCCCCCTTCACGATCGCCTCGTAGACCTTCACGCGACCCGTGACGTCGTCGGACTTGATCGTGAGGAGCTCCTGCAGGGCATAGGCGGCGCCGTAGGCCTCGAGGGCCCACACCTCCATCTCGCCGAAGCGCTGGCCACCGAACTGCGCCTTACCGCCGAGCGGCTGCTGGGTGATCATCGAGTACGGGCCGGTGGAACGGGCGTGGATCTTGTCGTCCACCAGGTGGTGGAGCTTCAGGATGTACATGTAACCCACCGAGATCGGCTCCGGGTACGGCTCGCCTGAGCGGCCGTCGAAGAGCATGGCCTTGCCGTCGGTGTCGACCATGCGGTCGCCGTCGCGGTTCGGCAACGTGTGGGCCAGCAGGCCTCGCAGCTCGTCGTACTCCATGCCGTCGAACACCGGGGTGCCGACCGAGGTCCGGGGCCCCGCCGTGTGGGCGTACTCCGGCAGCCTCTTGGTCCACTCCTCGGCCGCCTTGACGGCCTCGGTCACGTCCCAGCCCTGGGAGGCGATCCACCCGAGGTGCAGCTCGAGGACCTGGCCGACGTTCATGCGGCCCGGCACGCCGAGCGGGTTGAGGATGACGTCCACCGGGGTGCCGTCGGGCAGGAACGGCATGTCCTCGACCGGAAGGATCCTGGAGATGACGCCCTTGTTGCCGTGGCGGCCGGCGAGCTTGTCCCCGTCGGTGATCTTGCGGCGCTGCGCGATGTAGACGCGGACCATCTGGTTCACGCCCGGCGGCAGCTCGTCGTCGTTGTCCGCGTTGAACTCGCGGATCCCGATGACGATGCCGGACTCGCCGTGGGGCACCTTGAGCGAGGTGTCGCGCACCTCGCGCGCCTTCTCCCCGAAGATCGCGCGGAGCAGGCGCTCCTCGCTGGTGAGCTCGGTCTCCCCCTTGGGGGTGACCTTGCCGACGAGGATGTCACCGGCGGAGACCTCGGCGCCGATGCGGATGATGCCGCGCTCGTCCAGGTCCGCCAGGACCTCCTCGGAGACGTTCGGGATGTCCCGGGTGATCTCCTCGGCGCCGAGCTTCGTCTCGCGGGCGTCGACCTCGTGCTCCTCGATGTGGATCGAGGTCAGCACGTCGTCGGAGACGATGCGCTGGGACAGGATGATCGCGTCCTCGTAGTTGTAGCCCTCCCACGACATGAACGCCACGAGCACGTTCCGGCCGAGCGCGAGCTCGCCCTCGTCGGTGGCGGGACCGTCGGCCAGCACGGAGCCGACCTCGACGCGGGCCCCCTCCTCGACCAGCACACGCTGGTTGTAGGAGTTGCCCTGGTTGGAGCGGCGGAACTTCATCACGCGGTACAGCTGCGTGGTGCCGTCGTCCGCGACCACGTGGATCGAGTCGGCCGAGACCTCGGTGACCACGCCACGCTTGGACGCCACGATGACGTCGCCGGCGTCGACCGCCGCGCGGCGCTCCATGCCGGTGCCGACCAGCGGGGCCTCGCTGCGCAGCAGCGGGACGGCCTGCCGCTGCATGTTCGCGCCCATGAGGGCGCGGTTGGCGTCGTCGTGCTCCAGGAACGGGATCATCGCGGTGGCCACGGACACCATCTGGCGCGCGGAGACGTCCATGTAGTCGATCTCGTCGATCGCGACGAGGGCCGGCTCACCGCCGGAGAGCCGGCACAGCGCGGTGTCCTCGACGAAGCGGCCGGTCTCGTCGATCGGCGCCGAGGCCTGGGCGATGATGTGCCGGTCCTCGTCGTCCGCCGTGAGGTAGACGACGTCGTCGGAGACGACACCGTTCTCGACCTTGCGGTACGGCGTCTCGACGAAGCCGAACGGGTTGATACGGGCATATGTCGCCAGCGAGCCGATGAGGCCGATGTTGGGACCCTCAGGGGTCTCGATGGGGCACATGCGGCCGTAGTGCGACGGGTGGACGTCACGGACCTCCATGGCGGCGCGGTCGCGGGAGAGACCACCCGGGCCGAGAGCCGAGAGACGCCGCTTGTGCGTCAGTCCGGAGAGCGGGTTGTTCTGGTCCAGGAACTGCGAGAGCTGCGACGTCCCGAAGAACTCCTTGATCGAGGCCACCACGGGGCGGATGTTGATCAGGGTCTGCGGGGTGATCGCCTCGATGTCCTGCGTCGTCATCCGCTCGCGCACGACGCGCTCCATGCGGGACAGACCGGTGCGGACCTGGTTCTGGATGAGCTCGCCGACCGCGCGGATGCGACGGTTGCCGAAGTGGTCGATGTCGTCCGTCTCGACGCGGACCTGGATGGCCCCGCCGTCGCGCGTGCCGGGGAGCTCCTCGACGCCCTTGTGGAGCGCGAGGAGGTACTTGATCGCCGCCACGACGTCGTCGATGCGGAGCACCGAGTCGCTCAGCTCGGTGGTCAGCCCGAGCTTCTTGTTGATCTTGTAGCGGCCCACCTTCGCGAGGTCGTACCGCTTCGGGTTGAAGTAGTAGTTCTCGAGCAGGGTGCGGCCGGCCTCGACCGTGGGCGGCTCGCCCGGACGGATCTTGCGGTAGATGTCGAGCAGCGCCTCGTCCTGCGTGTGGACGTTGTCCTTCTCCAGGGTCTCGATGAGGATCGGGTAGTCCTCGAACTCCTCACGGATCTCCGACTCGGTCATGCCGAGGGCACGGAGGAAGACGGTGACGGACTGCTTACGCTTGCGGTCGACGCGCACGCCGACGGCGTCGCGCTTGTCGATCTCGAACTCGAGCCAGGCACCGCGGCTCGGGATCACCTTGGTGGTGAAGATGTCCTTGTCGGAGGTCTTGTCGGCGACCTTCTCGAAGTAGACGCCCGGCGAACGCACCAGCTGGGAGACGACGACACGCTCGGTGCCGTTGATGATGAACGTGCCGCGGTCGGTCATGAGCGGGAAGTCACCCATGAACACGGTCTGCGACTTGATCTCACCGGTGGTGTAGTTGACGAACTCCGCCGTGACGAACAGCGGGGCCGCGAAGGTGAAGTCCTTCTCCTTGCACTCCTCGGCCGTGTACTTCGAGGGCTCGAAGCGGTGGTCGCGGAAGGAGAGGGACATCGACTGACCGAAGTCCTCGATCGGGGAGATCTCCTCGAAGATCTCCTCCAGACCCGAGGCCGCGGGAACGTTCTTGCCGCCGCCGGACGCGATACGCTCGCGCCAGGCGTCGTTGCCGAGGAGCCAGTCGAAGCTCTCGGTCTGGAGGCCGAGAAGGTTCGGGGCCTGGAGCGGCTCATGGATCTTGCCGAACGACACGCGCCGCGAAGCGGTTCGGGTCGCGATAGCGTCAGCAGTTGGTGCAGCAGAGGTGCGCGAGGCAGCCAAAGGGGGTCCTTCCCTGCGAATGGGTGGCACACGCGCCGACACGTGGGGGACGGTTGAGGAGCCTGTCGACAGGCACAAGTCAGCGCAAAGCGTCAGCATAACCAAATCTGGCTATACTGTCCAACGGCCAGGTCAGCCGCTTGCTGCGGCCGGACCGGCACTCCCGGGTGGCTACCCGGCCACCCGTCGACGACGGGCACGGCGCGAGGCCCGCACCCTGGCGGTGCGGGCCTCGCGCGTTCACCGGCCCGGTCCGGCGGCGCGAGCGCGCCCACCGGGGCCGGCAGGTGTCACTTGACGGTGACGGTGGCCCCGGCGCCCTCGAGGGCCTCCTTGGCCTTCTCGGCGGCGTCCTTGCTGACACCCTCCAGGACGGCCTTGGGGGCGCCGTCGACGAGGTCCTTGGCCTCCTTCAGACCGAGGGACGTGAGGGCGCGCACCTCCTTGATGACCTGGATCTTCTTGTCGCCGACGGTCTCGAGGACGACGTCGAACTCGGTCTTCTCCTCGACCTCCTCGGCGGCGCCACCGGCGGCCGGCGCGCCGGCGGCGGCGACGGCGACAGGGGCGGCGGCGGTGACCTCGAAGGTCTCCTCGAACTGCTTCACGAACTCCGACAGCTCGATGAGCGTGAGCTCCTTGAAAGCCTCGATGAGCTCTTCGGTGCTGAGCTTCGCCATGGTTGGCGTTCCTTCCTAACTTGGCCTGCTACGCGAGCAGTGGGTGGGGGTGGTGCGTGCCGTGCCGGCGGCTGGGTGCGCCGGCGTGGTCCGGGCCCGGGTGGGCTCAGGCCTCGGCGGCCTGCTTCTCGCGCAGGGCCTCGATGGTGCGGGCAGCCTTGGTGGCCGGCGCGGTGAACATGTATGCCGCCTGGAACAGCGCGGCCTTGAACGCTCCGGCCGCCTTGCCCAGCAGCACGTCGCGGGACTCGAGCTCGGCCAACTTGGTGACGTCCGAGGCGGAGAGCTGGTTGCCCTCCAGGACGCCGCCCTTGATGACGAGCTCGGGGTTCGCCTTGGCGAAGTCACGCAGCACCTTGGCCGCGTCCACCGGTTCCCCGGTCACGAACGCGATCGCGGTGGGGCCGGAGAGCTCGCCCTCGAGGAAGTCGAGGCCGGCCTCCTTCGCCGCGATGGTCGTCAGCGTGTTCTTCACCACGGCGTAGTTCGCGGTACCGGCGAGCGAGCGGCGCAGCTGCTTGAGCTGGGCGACGCTGAGCCCGCGGTACTCGGTCAGCACGACGGCGCTCGACCCACGGAAGAGCTCCGTGATCTCGGCAACCGCTGCTGCCTTGTCAGGCCTCGCCATGGCCCTCCTTCCGATAGTGCCGCGCGATCGGTGTCCGGGAACGACAGAAGCCCCGTGCAGGAGGGCACGGGGCTCGCATGTCCCTGGGGCGCTGGCGCACCGGGAAGGTTGCTCACTTTGTACACACCTGCGCTGGCTCCGCTGAGCGGACTTGGCCCCGTCTGGCAGACGGGCGACCGGCGGTCTTTGGCAATGGCGACTGTACCCGCCGCTGCTGTCGGGCCGCAAACGCGGCGGGTGTGGCGTCCCCCACGTCGCACGCGGCAGGGGCCGCGCTCCACCGCCGGGGGGGGTGCGTGCGGGGACGGCAGCGGCCCGGCGCCCCCGTGGGTGCGCCGGGCCGTGCGTCAGGCGTCAGGAAGCGTCCTCGGTGGCGAGGCTGCGCGTCTTGGTCGCGTCCAGCGGGATGCCGGGCCCCATGGTCGTGGACATGGTCGCCTTGGTGATGTAGCGGCCCTTGGAGCTGGTGGGCTTGAGCCGGAGGATCTCCTCCTGGGCTGCCGCGTAGTTCTCCACGAGCTGCTTCTCGTCGAAGCTGACCTTGCCGATGATGAAGTGGAGGTTCGAGTGCTTGTCGACCCGGAACTCGATCCGTCCACCCTTGATATCGGTCACGGCCTTGGTGACGTCCATGGTCACCGTGCCCGTCTTCGGGTTCGGCATGAGCCCACGCGGACCGAGCACGCGGCCGAGGCGGCCGACCTTGCCCATGAGGTCCGGCGTCGCCACGGCGGCGTCGAAGTCGGTGTAACCGGCGGCGACCTTCTCGATGAGCTCGTCGCCCCCGACCTCGTCGGCGCCGGCGTCGATCGCCTGCTGCGCACGCTCACCAACGGCGAAGACCAGGACCCGAGCGGTCTTGCCGGTGCCGTGCGGCAGGTTGACGGTGCCACGGACCATCTGGTCCGCCTTGCGGGGGTCGATCCCGAGCCGGAAGGTGACCTCGACGGTGGAGTCGAACTTCGTGGTGGAGGTCTCCTTCGCCAGGCGCACGGCCTGGAGCGGGGCGTAGAGCTCGCCGTCGACGATCTTCTCGGCGGCCTTGCGGTACGTCTTGCTACGCGTTGTCATCTGCTTCTCTCCTTGAGCAGTCGTGGTCTCCGGGTCCGCGCGGACCCTGCCACTGCACACCCCTGGGGGTGCGTCCATCGGATGTGATCGGTCAGCCCTCGACCGTGATGCCCATGGAACGGGCGGTGCCGGCGATGATCTTCTCGGCGGCCTCGAGGTCGTTGGCGTTGAGGTCCTCCTTCTTGGTGCGGGCGATCTCCTGCACCTGCTCACGGCTGATCTTCGCGACCTTGACCGTGTGCGGGGTGCCGGAGCCCTTGGCCACACCGGCGGCCTTCTTGATCATCTCGGCGGCCGGCGGGGTCTTGGTGACGAAGGTGAAGGAGCGGTCCTCGTACACCGTGATCTCGACCGGGATCACGTTGCCGCGCTGCGACTCGGTCGCCGCGTTGTAAGCCTTGCAGAACTCCATGATGTTGACGCCGTGCTGTCCCAGCGCGGGGCCGATCGGCGGCGCGGGGGTCGCGGCGCCGGCCTGGATCTGGAGCTTGATCAGGCCGGAAACCTTCTTCTTGGGAGGCATGTCGGGTCCTTACGGTTCTTCTCTCGGGTCCGTCGACGCCACGGCGCCGGCGGTGTTGCGGGACGTTCCCTCAGATCTTGGTGACCTGCGAGAACGACAGCTCGACCGGGGTCTCTCGGCCGAAAATCGTGACGAGCACCTTGAGCTTCTGGCTCTCCGGGCTGATCTCGGAGATGGTCGCGGGCAGCGTCTCGAACGGCCCCTCGACCACGGTGACGGACTCGCCGACGGTGAAGTCCACCGTGATCGGCGTCGCCTCGGCGCCGCCCGCGGCGGCCTTGGCCTGCGGGGTGCCGGCGGAGGCCTCGACGTCGGGGGCGAGCATCGAGAAGACCTCGTCCTGCGTGAGAGGGACGGGCTGGTGGGTGTTGCCCACGAAGCCCGTGACGCCCGGGGTGTGGCGGACCGCGCCCCAGGACTCGTCCGTCAGGTCCATGCGCACCAGCGTGTAGCCCGGCACGCGCACGCGGCTGACGACCTTGCGCTGGGCGTTCTTGATCTCGACGACCTCTTCCATGGGGACCTCGACCTGGAAGATGAACTCCTCCATGTTGAGGCTCTGGGTACGGTTCTCGAGGTTCGCCTTCACCCGCTTCTCGTAGCCGGCGTAGGTGTGCACCACGTACCACTCGCCCGGCAGGGAGCGGAGTTCGTCGCGGAAGGCCGCGGCCGGGTCGACGTCCTCAGCGGGGGCCGTGTCGTCGGCAAGTGCCTCGTCGGCAAGTGCCTCGTCGGCAAGTGCCTCGTCGGTGGAGGCGTCGTCGGTGGAGGCGTCGTCGGTGGAGGCGTCGTCGGTGGAGGCGTCGTCGGTGGAGGCGTCGTCGATCGCCTCGTCGGTGGCGGCCGCGCCGTCAGCGGGGGCTGCGGCGGCGGCGACGTCGGCCGGCGTCTCGTCAGCCTGCGTCTCGTCGGCCGTCGGGGTCTCGTCGACGGCGTCGGCAGCCTCGTCGACGTCGGTCGGCTCGAGGTTCTCAGGCACGCGGGACCTGCTTTCTGCTCTGTAGGGGTGTCTGCTGGGTGTCGCCCAGCAGCGGACGGACGGACGACGTCATGAGGCTCAGCCGAACACCCACAGCACGAGCCGACCGAAGCCCAGGTCGAGCACGCCCACGAACGCCATGATGATCAGCACGAAGACCAGGACGGCGACGAAGTAGGTCCACAGCTCGCTGCGCGTGGGGCGGACCACCTTCTTGAGCTCGGCGATCACCTCGCGCACGAAGAGCGCGAGCCTCGCGAAGAGGCCGCGCTTCTTCTTGCCGTCCGCACCGGACGCGCTGCGGGCGCGCTCGGGACGGCCCGAGGTCGCGCTTGCAGACTCGCTCACAGGTTCTTCCTCACGGTTCTCGGTCAGGTCCGACTCCCCGCCGGCGACATGTCCCGCCGAACGGCGAGACCTCAGGACATCCGTGCTTCCCGGATCGGGAGGAGTCCCAGCAGGGCAGGAGGGACTCGAACCCACAACCGCCGGTTTTGGAGACCGGTGCGCTACCAATTGCGCCACTGCCCTATCAGTGACCGGCCACCCGACCACGACCCGGGCCGCCCGCACGGGCAGCGTCCAGCGTGGCGGATGTCAACCACCGGCGTCGAGTGTACGTCCTTCCCGGCCCCCGGGTCGAACCTGGGCGGCGGGAGGCCCGTCACACCCGCCCCTCGGTTCCGGCCGCCCCGAGCCCCGTCCACCGCGTTCCGAGGACCGGTCGGCCCAGGCCGGTGCGGACCGGCCGTGCCACGATGTGGGGGTGAGCGCATCCTCCTCTTCTGTGTCCAAGCCTCGCGTGTCCGCGCGCCTGGCATCGATCGGCGAGTCGGCGACCCTCGCGGTGGACGCCAAGGCGAAGGCCCTCAAGGCCGCCGGCCGCCCCGTCATCGGCTTCGGCGCCGGCGAGCCAGACTTCCCGACGCCCGACTACGTCGTCGAGGCAGCCGTCGCCGCCGCGAAAGACCCGGTCAACCACCGCTACACGCCGGCCAAGGGGCTCCCGGCACTGCGGGAGGCCATCGCCGAGAAGACCCTCCGAGACTCCGGCTACGTGATCTCGCCCGACTCCGTCCTGGTCACCAACGGTGGCAAGCAGGCCGTCTACGAGGCGTTCGCCGCGATCATCGACCCGGGCGACGAGGTGCTGCTCCCCGCACCGTACTGGACCACCTACCCCGAGGCGATCCGGCTCGCGGGCGGGCGACCCGTCGAGGTCTTCGCCGGCGTCGACCAGGGGTACAAGGTCACCGTCGACCAGCTCGAGGCGGCCCGCACCGAGCGGACGAAGGCGCTCCTGTTCTGCTCGCCGTCGAACCCGACGGGCGCGGTCTACTCCCCCGAGCAGACCGCCGAGATCGGGCGGTGGGCGCTCGAGCACGGCATCTGGGTCGTCACCGACGAGATCTACGAGCACCTCGTCTACGACGACAACGTCTTCACACCGATCGTGCGCGCCACCCCGGAGCTGGCCGAGACCACCATCGTGCTCAACGGGGTGGCCAAGACGTACGCGATGACGGGGTGGCGGGTGGGCTGGCTGATCGGCCCCGCCGACGTGGTCAAGGCGGCGACGAACCTGCAGTCACACCTGACCAGCAACGTCGCCAACGTCTCCCAGCGCGCCGCGATCGCCGCCGTGGGCGGGGACCTGTCCGCCGTCGACGAGATGCGCACCGCCTTCGACCGTCGCCGCCGCACGATGACGGACATGCTCCGCGCGATCGACGGCGTCGAGCTTCCGACGCCGGAGGGCGCGTTCTACGCCTACCCGTCCGTCCGGGGCGTGCTGGGCCGGAGCATCCGCGGCCGCACACCCACCACGTCCGCCGAGCTCGCCACCCTGATCCTCGAGGAGGTCGAGGTGGCGGTCGTGCCGGGCGAGGCGTTCGGCCCGAGCGGGTTCCTGCGCCTGAGCTACGCGCTCGGTGACGCCGACCTCGCCGAGGGCGTCGGTCGCATCCAGGACCTGCTCGCCTGATCGGTGCCGCGCACCCCCGCACGGTGCGCGGGACGGGCTACCGGCCGGTCGAGCCGGCGCGCTGGCGCAGTTCCGCCACGACGGCCGCGAGCGCCGGGGTCGCGATCGCGTGGCGCTCCCCGAGCCGCACCAGGTCACCCCCGAGGGCCTCGAGCTCGGTGGGGCCGCCCCGTCGGAAGTCACCCTGGAGGGAGGACCGCAGCTCCGGCGACAGGCTCCGCAGCGTCGTCATGAGCTGCTCGGCCGTCCGGGGCAGCCCCTCGGCGGTGGCCAGCGCCGCGACCTCGGCGACGACGGCGGCCGTGGTGGCCGGGTCGTGGTCGAGGGCCGGGCCGAGCGGGAGATCCGTCCGGGTCGTGAGCAGCGCGGTGGGCGCGAGGAAGCTGAGCTTGCGCCACAGCAGCTCCGCCTCGGTGCCGCCCGGGCGCACGGTCACACCGGCGCGGCCGAGCGCGGCCACGAGGCCCCACCCGGCGACGGCGTCCGGCACCCGCACGATGCAGTAGTCGCCCCGGTGGACGATCGCGTCACCCTCTCGCGCGGCCTCGACCTGGATGGCGCCGGCGGCGGTGTCCAGACCGGTGGCGGCGAGCCGGGCGGCGTGCCCCATCCCGTTCTGGAGGGCGAGCACGTGCCGCGGTGCTGCCGCGACGACGGTGGGCAGGATGTCGTCGAGGGCGTAGGTCTTGACCGTGAGCAGGACGGCGGCGTGCCGGGGCACGTCCGTGCCGGCGGGGACCGGCGCGGTGAAGTCGCCGAACTTCTGCGAGCGCACGACGATGCCGTCCCGCGCGATGCGCCCGGCGGTCTCCGCACGGGCGACAGCGACGACGTCCTCCCCCGCCCGGTGCAGGAGTGCTGCGAGCAGGCCACCCACGGCCCCCGGGCCGACCACCGCGATCATGCGCCACCTCCGGCCCGGAAGACTATCGCGGCCGGCGAGCGGGACGCGGCAGTCCGCGGTGGCCGAATGCGTGGTGGCCAGGAGAGCAGACGCCGGGCGTCAGCCGTCGTGCGGGCCGCGCTGGGCGAGCCGCTCCCGCCCGGCGGAGAGCCACCGCTCCGCACACGCCAGTCGCCCCTCGGCGTCGGCGCGCCACGGGGCGCCGTCGGTGCGCTTGGCACCGGCGACGAGAGAGAGCACCACGCCCGCGCACCGCGCGTGCAGCGCGACGGGGTCGACCTGCCGCTCGCACACCGCGGTCCACTCCGCGAGCACCGGCGGCACGTGCGGGTACGTCGCCGGTGCCAGATGGGGCAGGACGCTGACGTGCCCGAGGAGGCACGCGAGATCGTCCACGCGGTGCCCCGGGCCGACGGCGTCGACGTCGAGCAGCGCGGTGACGGCGGCGACACCTTCCCGGGGGTCCATGAGCACGTTGGCCTCGTAGAAGTCGCCGTGGGTGGGCACCACCGGGCCGGCGTCGGCGGAGGCGACCAGCATCTCGATGCCGTCCGCGAGCGCCCGGGCCCGGGCGGCGTGCTCGGGCAGGACGGTGGCGGCGGCGTGCGCGTAGTGCTGGGCACGTTCCGACCACGCCGGGCGGCGGGGCAGGTCGAGCACCCCCGCGGGGAGCGCGTCGAGCGTGCCCACCAGCGCGGCGAGCACGCCGGTCGCCCGGTGGCCCAGCCCGCGGGCCAGCAGGTTCGCCAGCGGTGTCCCCCGCCCCTCGGCGAGCAGGACGAGCCCGTCGTCGTCCACGCGCAGCACCCGCGGGGCGGGCACCCCGGAGCCGGTCAGGAGGCGGTGCCGGTCCGCGAAGACGTGCACGCCGGAGGGCCGGACGACCTTGACGTAGGCGGTGGCGTCCACGTCCGTGCGTCGCACGCGCAGGACGGCGCGGCGGGTGGGCCGGTACGCGAGCAGCTCCACGGTCACGGGCGTGCTGAGCCGGGCGGTGAGCTCGGGTGCGCTGCAGGCGACGGCCAGGGCGGGCAGCTCGGGGTCGGCGGGGTGGCGCCACAGGTGGACCACCGGGCCGTCGGCGGCCTGGTCGAGGCGCACCAGCCCCGGACCCGGCGGCCGGGTCAGGTGCGCCGTCGTCGCGCACAGGTACTCGTCCGAGCGGGTGGTGGCACCGTCGGCGCCGCGCTCGACGGTGACGGTGTACCCCACGGTCACCCCGGCGCCGGGACGGTGGTGGACGGTGTGGACCTTCCAGCCCACCAGGCGCGCCCCTTCGACCTCGAGGGCGCCGGCGAGCATCGGGCCGGCCGCCGAACCGGTGAGCAGCGCGACGTCGGCCGGTTCGTGGAGGGCCGCCGCGGGAACGCTCATGGGCCTAGTTCACCACGTCCACCACCGGGTGCGGCGTCGGTGGATGGCAGACTCGGCCTCGTGCGTGACCTCACCCGCCTGCCCAAGGCCCACCTGCACCTGCACTTCACCGGGTCGATGCGCACCACCACCCTGGCCGAGCTGGCCGCGGAGCAGGACCGGCGGCTGCCCGAGCACCTGCTCGACGCCGACCCGCTGCACGTGCCGGCCGACCAGCGCGGCTGGTTCCGGTTCCAGCGCTCCTACGACACCGCCCGCGCCGTCGTCCGCTCCGAGGCGGCGATGCGCCGGATCGTGCGGGAGGCCGCGGCGGACGACGCCGCCGAGGGGTCGCGCCGCCTCGAGATCCAGGTGGACCCCACCTCCTACGCACCCTTCGTCGGTGGCATCACCCCCGCCCTGGAGATCGTCATCGACGAGGCCCGGGCCGCCGGCGCCGCCACCGGGGTGGAGATCGGGGTCATCGTGGCCGCCTCGCGCACCCGTCACCCCCTCGACGCCCGCATCCTGGCCCGCCTGGCCGTCAGGCACGCCGGGGACGGGCCGGGCGACGTCGTCGGCTTCGGGCTGAGCAACGACGAGCGGCGCGGGACCACGTCGGACTGGGCCCCGGCGTTCCGGATCGCCCGCCACGGCGGGCTCGCCGGGGTGCCGCACGGCGGGGAGCTGCTGGGCCCCGAGCACGTGCGCGACGTCGTCGCCCACCTCAAGCCGGCGCGGCTGGGGCACGGCATCCGCTCCGCGGAGGACCCGGACCTGCTCGCCCGGATCGTCGACGCCGGCATCGCGCTGGAGGTGTGCCCGGCGTCGAACGTCTCCCTGGGCGTCTACCCCGACGCCGCGCGCGTGCCGCTCGAGGCGCTGCTCGACGCCGGTGCGCAGGTGGCCCTCGGCGCCGACGACCCGTTGCTGTTCCTCTCCCGCCTGGTGGACCAGTACCGCATCGCGCGGGAGGACCACGGCCTCGACGACGGCGCCCTGGCCCGCCTCGCGCGCGGCTCGATCAACGCCTCGCTGGCGTCGGAGGGGTCCAAGCGGGCGATGCTCGCCGATGTCGACGCGTGGCTCGCGGCCCCGGCGGAGGCGCCCGCCCGGGCCCGAGGCGTCAGAGCGTGAGACCGACCAGCACCGGTTCGGGCTCGAGCCGGACCCCGTAGGTCGACGCCACGCCGTCGCGCACCGCCCGGGCGAGGTCGACCAGGTCCGCGGCCGTCGCCCCCCCGCGGTTGGTCAGCGCCAGGGAGTGCTTCGTGGAGAGCGTCGCCGCGGGGGTGAGGCCGAAGCCCCGGTCGAAGCCGGCGTGGGAGATCAGCCAGGCGGCGGAGGTCTTGACGAGACCGTCGACGACGGGGGCGGCCGCGCCGATCTGGGCGATGCGGGTGTGGTCGTTGACGGGGAAGCGGGGGGCGTCCGGGGGGAGCTGGGCGTGCGCCTGCGCCGTCGTCATGACCGGGTTGGTGAAGAAGGAGCCGGCGGACCAGGTGTCGTGGTCGGCGGGGTCGAGGACCATGCCCTTGCCGCGGCGCAGCTCGAGGACGGCGGCGCGGACGTCGGCGGCGGGGACCCGGGCGCCGACGTCGACCCCGAGGGTCCGGGCGAGCTCCGGGTAGCGCACCGGCGCCCCGAGGGTGGCCAGCCGCATCTGCAGGCCGACCTCGAGGACGACCCAGCGGCCCGTCGGCCCCCACCCGCGGTCCCCGCTCGGCTCGGCCAGCGACCGTTTGAGCATGGATGTGCGGTATCCGAGGCCGAGCTCACCGACGGCGTACATGCGGGTGCGGCGCTCGAGGCGGTCGTAGACGCGGACGGCGGAGAGCACCCCGGCGACCTCCTGGCCGTAGGCGCCGACGTTCTGCACCGGGGTGGCACCGGTCGAGCCCGGGATGCCGGAGAGGGCCTCCACGCCCATCCAGCCCTCGGCGACCGAGGCCTGCACGACGTCGTCCCACGGCTGCCCGGCGGGGACGGTGACCGCGGCGCCCGCGCAGGAGTCGTCGTCGACGGCGTCCAGACCGCGGCGCAGGTCCCGCACGACGACGCCGTCGAAGGGGTCGTCGGCCGCGAGCAGGTTCGAGCCGCCGCCGAGGACCAGGAGCCGCTCGCCGGCCTCGTCGGCCGTCCGGACGGCGTCGACGAGCTCGGCCTCCGTCGTGGCGCCGACGTAGCGGCGCACGGGCCCGCCCACGCGCAGCGTGGTGAGCTCGGCGAGCGTGGTGACGGCGCCGGGCCGGGGCTCGGCCCGCTCGGTGGGGGTGGCGGGGGGCTGGGGCACCCCACCAGGCTACGACTCCGGGACGCCGGCACCGTGGTGCGATGCTGCGCTCCGGGCGGCGGTCCCGCGCGGGGCGGCGGCGGGGCTGAGGAAGAACCCGATCACCAGGGGCACGCCGATGACGAGCAGGGCGTCCCGGTAGCCCACCTGCTCGGCAAGGAGGCCGAGCAGGGGCGGGCCGGCGAGGAACGCCGTGTAGCCGATGGTGGAGATGACGGAGATGCGGGCCGCGGCACGCATCGGCTCGTCACCGGCGGCGGACATGCCGACCGGGAAGCCGAGCGCGGCGCCCAGACCCCACAGCGTGGCGCCGACCAGGGCGAGCGGCAGTGCGGGGGCGAGCACGAAGATCACCAGACCGGCCACGGCCAGGGCGGTGCACAGGCGCAGCACGGCGACCCGCCCGTACCGCTCCAGCAGCTCGGTGCCCAGCAGCCGCATCGTGGTCATCGCGGCGACGAAGACGCCGAACGCGATCGCGCCGACGGAGTCGGGCTGGTCGAAGCCGTCGACGACGGCGAGGGCGAGCCAGTCGTTCGCGGCCCCCTCGGTCAGTGCGGCGGCGAGGACCACGAGCCCGATCAGCAGGGTGTGCCCCTCCGTCCAGGCCCGCAGCGCCTGCCGGGCGCCGCCGCCGCGAGGCGCGCCTGCGGGCGCCTGCACCGGGTCCGGCAGGAAGCCGCGCACGCACACCAGCACCGCCGCGCCGATGACGAGCAGGACGACGACGAGGTGCACGGTCACCGAGATCCCCGCCCACGCCGCGGCCGCGCCCATGCCCGCACCGACGACCGTGCCCAGCGAGAACCCGGCGTGGAACCGTGGCATGACCGCCCGGCCCAGGGCCTGCTCGACGAGCCCACCCTCGAGGTTCATGGCCACGTCCCAGGCCGCGATCCCCATCTGGGCGACGAACAGGGCAGGGACGAGGAGGCCGACCTGTCCCCCACCGACGGCCAGGGCGACGACGACGAACGCGGCGACGTTGACCACCGCGGCACCGGCGACGGTGCGCGCGGTGCCGACGCGCTGCACGACCATCCCGGTGAGCGGGAGCGCGACGACCGAGCCGAGAGCACCGACGAGGAGCAGCGCCCCGAGCTCGGCCGGGCTCAGGCCGAGGGCGTCGCGGACGGCAGGCAGCCGGGAGACCCAGTTGGCGAAGACGAGGCCGTTGAGGGCGAAGGCGGCGAACGTCGCCCAGGCCGCCCGGGCGGCAGCGACCGGTGAGGGCGGAACGGCGGCGCGGGGCAGGGGTTCAGCCAAGCCGGACGGTCGCCTGCGCCTTGGAGAGTACGGTGGCCCCCTCGAACGTCACGGTGAGGTTCAGCCGGACCGTCCGGGCGGCGAGATCGAGCTCGAGCACCGTACCCGTCACCGTGATCTCGGCGTACCCGGGATCGGGCACGACGACGGGACGGGTGAAGCGCACGCCGTACTCGACGACGGCGCCCGGGTCCCCGGCCCAGTCCTCGACGGCGGTGCCCGCCATGGCCATCGTGGCCAGCCCGTGGGCGATCACGCCCGGCAGGCCCGCCTCGCGGGCCACGCGTTCGTTGTGGTGGATCTGGTTGAAGTCCCCGCCCGCCCCCGAGTACCGCACGAGGAGGGTGCGGTCGATCTCGAACGTGCGGGTGAAGAGCTCCTGCCCGACCTCGAGGTCGGTGAGCTCGGGGGCGCTCATGAGCCCTCCCCCCGGACGGCGAGCGTGGACAGGACGGTGGCGACGGGCGCGCCGGCCTCGTCGGCGATCTCGG
Organism: Georgenia sp.; assembly: GCF_054605595.1. Classification (NCBI taxonomy): domain Bacteria; kingdom Bacillati; phylum Actinomycetota; class Actinomycetes; order Allobogoriellales; family Allobogoriellaceae; genus Georgenia; species Georgenia sp. The sequence continues at coordinate 24,495 of NZ_JBTSDU010000001.1, forward strand.
CACGCGTGGTCACCAGCGTGAGCGCGGGCCGAGCGACGATCTTGTCCACGTGCAACGTGGTGCGCAGCTTGTCGCCCGCGACGATCGGCCGGTGGTGGGTGATCCGCTCCTCGGCGTGGACCACGCGGGAGAAGTCGATACCCGACTCGGGGTCGGCGACATAGAGCCGCTCGGCCCGGTTGGCGACCACGGTCGCGAACGTCGGTGGGGCGACCACGTCGGCGTAGCCCAGCGCCCAGGCGGCGTCCGGATCGGTGTGGGCGGGGTGGGTGGCGCCCGTCGCGGCCGCGAGCTCGGCGATCTTCACCCGCGCGACCTCGTAGGTCTCCGTCGGCGCATAGGAACGCCCCACGAGCGTCTCGTCGACGCCGGTGGGGCGGTTGCTGGTCTCGGTCACCGCACCAGCCTAAGCCGTGCGCGATCCGGGAGGGTCAGCGGGTCTCGCGGTGCGTCGTCTTGGCGTTGCAGCGCGGGCAGAACTTGGCCAGCTCGAGCCGGTCGGGGTTGTTCCGACGGTTCTTCTTGGTGATGTAGTTCCGCTCCTTGCACACCTCGCAGGCGAGGGTGATCTTGGGGCGGACATCGCTGGACTTGGCCACGGCTGTTCCTCACGTTCGGGCGAGCAGCTGCCGCCGCTCTTCGTTTGTCACTGGTTCGGTAGCGGGGGCGGGGCTCGAACCCGCGACCTCACGATTATGAGTCGTGCGCTCTCGCCAACTGAGCTACCCCGCCGCGTCACACGGACCGCACCACGATACCCGTAAATCCGGTGGTGATGGTGATCCGTAGACCAGAGCCCCGAAAGGGAATCGAACCCTTGACCTTCTCCTTACCATGGAGACGCTCTGCCGACTGAGCTATCGGGGCAGCGCGGACGAGCCTACAGGCAGCCCGCAGCGATCATGAAATCCGTACCGACCCGGAACCGCGTGAGCCCGCTCACAGGGCCGTGGCGGCCCCGAGGGCGAGTTACCGGCCCCATCGGGCCCCGCGGCCGCCGGCGGCCGCACCGATGACAACGGCCCAGCACCGCGCAGGGCAGGTGTTGGGCCGGTCAGTGGCGAGTGCAGGATTCGAACCTGCGAAGCTTACGCGGCTGATTTACAGTCAGCTCCCTTTGGCCGCTCGGGCAACTCGCCGAGCACCCCGTGAGGTGCAAGATGGACGATAGCAACAACCGGTGGGGATACGTGAAACCGGGCCGTGGCGAGGAACATCACACCGTCCGCTGCTCCCCGCCGGCCCGCCCACCACCCCGGCCCGCGCGCCGGGAACTGCACAAGGAGCTCCCATGGCCGATTCGTCCTTCGACATCGTCTCCAAGATCGACCGCCAGGAGGTCGACAACGCCGTCAACCAGGCCGCGAAGGAGATCTCCCAGCGCTACGACTTCAAGGGCGTGGGTGCGACGGTCACGCTCGCCGGTGACGCCGTGACGATGACCGCGAACTCCGAGGAGCGGGTCAAGGCGGTGCTGGACGTGCTCCAGACCAAGCTCATCAAGCGCGGTATCTCGCTCAAGGCCCTCGACCTGGGCGACGGTGAGCCCAAGGCGTCCGGCAAGGAGTACCGCCTCATCGGCTCTCTCAAGGAGGGGCTCGCGCAGGACGTCGCGAAGAAGATCACCAAGCTCGTCCGGGACGAGGGACCCAAGGGCATCAAGACGCAGATCACCGGGGACGAGGTCCGCGTGACCTCCAAGAGCCGGGACGAGCTGCAGGAGGTCATCGCCCTGCTCAAGGGCGCCGACGGCATCGACGCGGCGCTGCAGTTCGTCAACTACCGCTGAGATGAGCCTCTGACCTGCGGCCACGCCTCCGAAGTCCGCACAGAGTCCGCAGGATCGTCCAGGACCGCCGTCATGAAGGTCTTGGCCGCGGCCTGCGTCTTGTCCGCTGCGGACGGCCACAGGTGGGAGTACACGTTGAGCGTGATGCCCGGCTGGGTGTGCCCGAGCGCCCGCTGCACCGTCACGACGTCGCACTTCTCGGCGATACTGGTAACCAGCAGTGTTCGGATCCGGTCGAATGGCTTCCGTGGCTGACGTGTTGACCTGGCTATTCGTCATGGTTGGTGATCGTGTCTGCGGGCCAGTTCGGCGGCGTAGCGGGACCAGTCGCCTCCGGCGTCTCGGGTCCATCAGGTGGCGGTTCCTGGGGTGTTCAGGAGTTCGGCGAGGACCTCGGCGGCTACGACGGTGTCCTCGCAGGCACCCGGGTGCCCGCGAGCCAGCTCGGGCATGGTCGCCTACGGCCTCGCCGGCATGGGGGTCGCCACCGGCTCGGCGACTCGATCCACGTCGTCGCCGTATCGGGTGTCGGGGTCGCCGTACAGGCCGGACCTCGCACGTGCGGGGTGGCGAGCTGGGCACTCGTGGCGAGGGTGGCGTGATGGATCAGGGCACTGGTCTGGTCGAAGTCGAAGGGCGAGGCGTGCCTGGCCGGGGGGCCGGCCAGGTAGAGGACCGGGACCTGCGCGGCCACCTCGGGCAGCGCGGACGGGCTGGAAGAGACCGGGGATCGCGACGCTGGCCAGCAGCACCGGGAGCAGCGAGCCGTGGTCCAGGACCCTGACGCGCCCAGTGCCCAGTGCCCAGTGCCCAGTGCCCAGTGCCCAGGTCGAGAGTGACCGCAGCGAAAGGCAGCTCCAGATCCGCGAAGTCCCGCGCGTGCAGGGTCCTGGCCGCGACCTGTTCGATGCCGGCGGCTTCGACCAGGTGGGTCGTGGACTGGGTCAGGCGCCACAGGACGCTGAGCAGGTTGCTGGGAGACACGTCGCGGCGCTGGGGTTGGGTCCAGGTCTCTTCGAGCCGGTCCACCGCGTCGTGCGCAGATGCGGCCAGCAGTGCGCCGTTCAGGGCCCCGACGGAGGTGCCCACGACCAGGTCGGGCTGGATGCCTGCGTCGGCCAGGGCGTGCAGCATTCCCACTTGCCCTGCTCCGAAGCTCGCCCCGCCGCCCAGCACGAAAGCGGGCGGGCCGGGCAGGCTCGCACCAGGGGCACCCGCGAGCGGCGTGGCGGCGGGTCGGGCGGCCGTGGAGTGCGGCGTCTCAGATGGCCGACCAGCCGCCGTCGGAGTGCAGCAGGGCGCCGGTGACGTTGGCTGAGTCGGGGCTGGCGAGCCAGCAGATTGCGGCGGCGAGCTGCTCGGGCTGCGCGGCGCCGGGGATCGTGGCCATCAGTGGGCTGAGCACGGACCAGGCGAACTCCGACTTCGGGGCGGAGGTCTCGCCGATGTTGGTGGCCACCCCGCCGGGAAGGACGGCGTTGCAGCGGATTCCGGATCCGCTGTAGAACACGGAGGTGGAGCGGGTCAGACCGATCACCCCGTGCTTGGAGACGGAGTAGGCGGTACCCGATGCGCCGCCCTTCATCCCGGCTTCCGAGGCGACGTTGACGATCGCGCCCGTACCTGCCGCGGTCATCAGGGGCAGGACCGCACGGATCGTACGCATCTGGGCGGTGAGGTTGACCGCGAGCACACGCTCCCAGGTGGCGTCGTCCAGCTCCCCGGTGGGCAGGAACCCGTCCATGATGCCGGCGTTGTTGACCAGAACCTCGACGCTGCCGTCGCATGCGGCGACCACGGCATCGATGTGGGCCTGGTCGGTGACATCGCCGGGCACCGCGACGGCCGATCCGCCGGTGTCGGCGATCATCATGACGGTCTCGGTCACGCGGTCGGGGACCAGGTCGGAGGCGATGACGCGGCCGCCCTCGGCGGCGATCCGCAGCGCCGTCGCGCGGCCGATCCCCGAGCCGGCACCGGTGACGATGGCGGTCTGAGCGGCGAAGCGTGTGGTGTCCATGATGTTCTCCTTCGTTCGGTTGGAACAGTGGCGGAAGGTCAGCCGCGTAGGTCGGCTCGGCGGTGGAAGGCCACGAAGGAGCTCGCGCCGATTCCGACGGCGAGGGCGGCCATGAGCGTGGTGAAGCCCCAGTCGATGCCGTTGGCAAACGCCGGGTTGGCGAGGTAGGGGTACCAGAGGTTGAGCTTGGACAGCCACACCAGGGAATCGGCCAGGCCGAGGAAGCTCGCGGCGATGAAGGACACCGCGAAGATGCCGCCCGGGATCGCCAGCGACAGCCGCTTGTCCGCGGTGAGCACACCGATCAGCAGGGTCAGTGCGCCGTAGACCAGGGCGATGAGGACCATCTGCACGGTGGCGGCCACCATGGCGGACGTCGGGATGCCCAGGTCCCCGATCGGGTTCGCGGCCAGCATGCCGGCGAAGATCGCCGCGCCCACGATCAGGACGTGGGTGACCATGGCGGTGGCCTTGGCGGACAGGAACGTGGTGCGGGGGGTCCCGGTCGAGAGCACCAGGCCCAGGGTGCGGGCCTGCTCCTCTGCGGCTGTGGCCGACGCGGCGGAGATCATCGCGGTGGCGATGAGGAACCCTGGCCCCATGATGGACAACAGCTCCGCGTTCATCCACCCGGCCGGGGTGGCCAGGGACAGTCCGCCGAGCATGGAGTCGAACGCTGCCGGGAAGTCCTCGGCGATGGCCGCGAAGGTGTCCTTCATTGGTGGCCACAGTGCGCCGACGCCGATGGAGACGGCGAACCCGTAGAAGGCCAGGACGCCGACCAGGGTGGTCTTGTCGGCCAGGGCGCGCCGGTAGACGGTCCGCCAGATCGATACCGCCGGCAGGGCGGTTGCGGGGCGCTGTGCGCGCCCCGACGGTGCGGTGGTGGTCGTCATGTCTCAGCCCTTCAGGTCGCGGCGACGGAAGGTGAGCACCGCGACCGCCAGGCAGACGGCCGCGATGGCCGCGAACAGGCCCAGGTCGGCGACGTCGATGCCGTTGGTCAGCGGGTCGGAGCGGCTCAGGTAGTAGTGCCAGGGGCTCAGGCGGGCCCAGTCGTCCAGGCCGGCGATGGGCAGCATGGTTGCCATCAGGTAGGCCACCACGGTCACGCCGCCTGCCACGGCCGAGGCCAGACCCGGGCGGCCGGTCGCCGCGGCGACCGCGAACGCGAGGGACCCGAACGCCAGTCCCAGGAAGAACAGGTGCACCGTGCCGCCGGTCAGCCCGGCCAGGGTCAGCTCGGTGGCGTCGGCGGCGATGAACGCGGCCATCGCGACCCAGTTGACTCCCACGACCACGACCAGGGCCAGGACGATCCCGGTGGCCTTGGCCCACAGCATCTGGGTCCGTGAGACCGGCTGGGCCGACAGGATCGCCATCGTGCCGTCACGCTCTTCACCGGCCAGGGCGCCGGCACCCACCAGCACGGCGAACACCACCACCGCGATCGGGAAGACCAGGCTGAACATCTCACCCACGACGTACCCACCGGGGGCGCCCGCGCCGACGAACGCGGTCAGCGCCTCGGGGAAGCCGTCGGTGATCTCCTGCATCAGGCCACCGATCGCGTCGGCGACCACCAGGGCCAGGACCCCGAATGCCGCCAGGATCAGGGCCAGGACCCCGGCGCCGACCCGTCGGCTGCGGACCTCGTGGACGAGCAGCTCAGCGGACACGACCGGCCCCCTGCTCGTTGGACTCGCCCGCGAGCCCTCCGGTCCGGCTCGAGCCGCTCTCCGAAGATTCCTTGTCATCGGTGTCGCGGTAGTAGGCAAGGAAGATCTCCTCCAGGTCGGCGTCGCGCGAGTGCAGGTTGACCACCTCGTAGGCCATCGCCGCCTGCAGCACCGGGTTGACCGATCCCTCATACGAGATGCGGGCGTGCACCCCGTCGATGTCCACGTCGTGGACCTGCTCCACCCGGGCGAACAGGTCCTGCGGTACCGGGACGGCGAACTCGAAGTCCAGCTGCCGGATCGCCTTGCGCTTGAGCTCGGCGACCCGCTCAACCACCACCAGGCGCCCGTGGCGGATGATCCCGACCCGGTCGGCAACCCGCTCGACCTCGGACAAGGTGTGCGAGGACAAGAACACGGTGCGCCCGTCCTGACGGACCTCGCGCAGCATCTCGTGAAAGGTCTGCTGCACCAGCGGGTCCAGACCCGCGTTCGGCTCATCGAGGATCAACAGCTCGGGCTTGTGCATGAACGCCTGGATCAGGCCGACCTTCTGCCGGTTACCGGTCGAGTACTCCCCGACCTTGCGCGACAGGTCGGCGTCCAGACGCTCGGCCAACTGGTCCACGTAGCCCATGTCCACCCCACCGCGCAGCCCGGCGAAATACTCGAGCGTCTGCCGACCGGTCAACTTGGGGTACAGGGCCAGATCACCGGGGACATACCCGATCCGGCGCCGGATCTCCAGGGAGCCGTCGCGGATGTCCAGACCAAGGACCTGCCCGGTGCCCGCGCTGGCCCGCAGCTGGTCCAGCAGCACCCTGATCGTGGTCGACTTACCGGCCCCGTTGGGGCCGAGAAAGCCAAAGATCTCCCCCGCGTCCACCTGCAGGTCCAGGTCGTCCACGGCTACCAGGTCACCGAACACCTTGGTCAACCCGCTCGTACGGATCACCTCGTTCTGACTCATCGGGCCATGCCTCTCTCGTCGTGGTAGCGGCGCCGCAGCGCCGGCATCTCGCGCTCCATGAACGCCAGGTAGTCCCGCATCTCGACCAGACGCCGGCGTCGGTCCGGTTCGGCGTCGGCCAGGACCTCCAGGCCCTTGTCGGCGACCTGCCGTAATCGGGCCGTCGGCTTCTCCTGGGCGGCCATCGCCTGATCCCATGCTCGCGGCGCCACGCGGTAGTACGAGCGGCGCACCCCCGCCCTGCCCACACGCTCGACCAGCTGCATCTGCATCAGCAACCGCACGTTCGTGCTCACTCCGCCGGCACTGGCCTGCAAGGCGGTCGCAAGGTCGTCAGCTGTCTGCTCAGTGGGGCTGCAGACCATCAACCACGCCAGCATCCGGCCCGCCGCCCGGGGCAGCCCCGACGCCTCCAGGCCGATCCCGAACTCCTCGACGAAGTCAGCCAGACGCTCGGCAACCTCCGGGTCGCGGTCCGCATCGCTCGGTGTCGGGACACGGGAGGACCCGTCCCATCGCGGGTCGCCATCTCTTGTAGGAGTCACATAGTTCAGAGTACTCTGACAGTTCACAAGGTCAAGTGTGTGCTGTGTAGCCGGGTAGCCAGGGGGAATCGCACCCCCCGGCTCCCACAGATCCGGACGTGAACCTCTCAGTTCATCCGGCTCTTGTCGTTCTGGTCACCAGGTCAGCGAGTCCCACGACCAGCGCCCCCGCCGACCGGGCGAGCGCCGCGACGCCGGACGGGACCTTTCCGTGCGCGGCCTGCGAGTCGAGGCGTCCCTCGCCGGCGAGGACGAGGTCCGCCCCGCGCATCCGGCTCGCGAGCCGGATCTCGGCCGCGGCCCGCCCGAAGCCAGACTCCATTCGGCCCCCGAGTGCCAGGAGCGCGCCGCCAACCCCGCCCGCGGCACCCGCGCCGGGAACGTCGGAGACGTCCCGGCCACGGGTCGCGCTCAGGGCCTCCGCGAACCGCCAGAGCGGGTTCTCGTCCGGCCCGATCCGGTCCCCAACAGCGTCGAAGATCTTGGCTCCCAGCGCCAGGAAGATGCCCGTTCCGCCATCGGTAGTGGCCGATCCACCGAGGGCGACGAGCACCTCATCCACGTTCGTGTCACACGCCGCGACGAGTTGCATGCCGAGGCCGTAGGAGTTGCCCAGGCGCGGCAGGCTGTCGTCCACGACGACGAGGTCGATCCCGACCGTCCGCGCCGACTCGACGACTGCCCGCCGGTTGCCCTCCCTGTGGAACGCCCCGATCTGCTGGAACGCCCCGATCTGCGCCTGCCGCGCCCGGTTGAGCGCGTCGCACGCGGCAACGTCGACCGCCTCGCCGACGTTCGCGCTCAGGAGGGCCCGCCAGCGCGCCCTCTCCCCCGTCCGCGACCTCGGCGACCCCCACGTTTGCCGTCGGGTCGGCTCGCAGCACCCCCGCACACGCGAGTTCCCCAGCCCCCTTGCTGCTCACCGAGCCCTTGAACGAGTCGATGGCCGCGACGACCTTGATGCCCACGTCACTTCAGCCAGACGTACTCGAACGGCGCCAGCACGAGGCGGTCCCGCGTCGCGCCGGTCAGGACGTCGGTGCCCGAGACGTCTTCCACCGCCACCTCCTGGCTGGTGACGTTCGTGAGGCTCAGCAGCTCGTCGTCCGTGCCCTGACCGCGACGAACGGCGAACACCCGCGGGTCGAGCCTGAGTACCTGTTGGGCCTGGTACGGGTTGAACGCCGGGTGCTCCGAGCGTTTCGCCAGCAGGTGCTTGATCCCCTCGAGGACGAGTTTGCGGCGACGGTCGCTCGCCAGCTCCGCCGTGAGGACGTCCGCGTCGAGGATCTCGCGGTTGATACGCCGGTTGATGCCGCTCGCCTCCATGCCCGGGATGTCGCTGCCCGAGCCGAAGAGCGAGTGGTAGTAGATCGCTGGGACGCCCATCATCGAACAGAGGATGCTGTGCGCCGCGAGCCCCTTGGCCGCGACCAACTCGGGGACGGCGAGTTCGTCGGTCGTCACAAGGGCATCGAGGTAGTTGATGTTGAGCTCGTAGACGGACTGTGTCCCATCCGGGTTGCTCTTCATCGAGGCCCGACCGCCGTTGGCGATCACGCGCTCGGCGATGGCCTCGCGGTCGGCATCCGTCAGGAGGCCCTCTGACCCGCGCATCCCGACGCCGTCGTGGCTGGCGAGGAAGTTGAAGTACGTCCCGGAGTCGCTCACGGGCGTGACCGTGCTCGCCCATTCGCTGAGCGCCGAGGCATCGCCCTGGACGAACGCGAGCATGACCAGCGGGGGGAGCGCGAACTGGTAGACCTGATGGGCCTCGTCCTGGCCGTCTCCGAAATACGAGACGTTCTCGCGGTGGGGGACGTTCGTCTCCGTGACGATCTGCGCGCCCGGGCGCACGTAATCGACGACGGCGCGCCACAGCTTGACGACCGCGTGGGTCCGCGGCAGGTGCATGCACGTGGTGCCTGACTCCTTCCAGAGGAAGCCGATGGCATCCAGCCGGATCATCGTCGAGCCTCTGGCCAGGTAGAGCAGCAGGATGTCGGTCATCTCGATCAGTGTGGGGATGCTGGCGACGTTGATGTCGATCTGGTCACCGCTGAACGTGGTCCAGACTCTCGCCGTCGAGCCGTCCGCCCGTGGGTACTCGTGGAAGAGGGGCGACGTCCGGGGCCGGGTCACGATCGAGGCGTCGAACTCCGGGTTGTACTCGATGAAGTACCCGTCGAAGCGGTGGTTGCCCGCAAGCCACTCGGTGAACCACGGGCAGCTGGCCGAGACGTGGTTCGCCACGAAGTCGAACATGAGCGCGTAGTCCTGGCTGAGGGCCTCGATGTCGGACCAGCCGCCCAGGTCCGGGTTGACGACGCGGTAGTCGACGACGGCGGAGCCGGGGTCGGAGGTGTACGGAAACATCGGCAGGATGTGCACGTTCGGGACGACCTGCCCGATCGTGTCGTGCAGGACCTGCCGGAGGGTGGCCAACGGTGCCTCGCCGTCGCGCCGGATCGCGTCCCCGTAGGTGATCAGGACCGACGTCTTCTCGCTCGGGACCTCGACGGCCCCCTGCCCCGAAGCCGTGACGAACCCATCGGTGAGCTCGAGCAGCCTCTCCTTCGCGGTGTCCCAGGCTTCCGGGTAGATCAGTTCGAGCAAGGGTGTGATCGTGCTCTCGAACTCGGCGCGGTCCATGCTCTCTCCTCGTCTCGCGAAGGGCCCCGGGGCCTGCTCGCTGCCCTGGGGCCCGACGCCACTCCTGATGTGGTCATGACGACACCTGCCGCTGGCAAGCCGGCCCCGGGTGACTGCCCCCGCGCGGCGGCGCGGGGGCCGAGCTAGCCCTTCTCGGCGCCGCTGGTAAGCCCCTCAGCGAGGAACCGCTCCGCCACGCTGTAGAGCAGGATGATCGGCACGGTCAGCAGCACCGATCCGGCCATGAGGATGGTCTTGGAGACCTCGATCCCGCCGGAGAGCTGCGCGAGCCCGAGCGAGACCGTCCACAGGTTGTCCTTTGCCGTGAGGAACAGGAGCGCGAAGAGGAACTCGTTCCACGCGATCATGAAGATGTACAGCGCCGTCGACATGATGGTCGGCCGTGAGAGCGGGAGCGTGATCTTCATCATGATCTGGAAGCGCGAGCACCCATCGACCCGCGCCGATTCCTCGATGGATATCGGGACCGTGTCGAAGTAGTTGCGCAGCATGTGCATCGACACGGGCACCGTGAGGGCGATGTAGACGAGGATCAGCCCGATGTAGGACTGACGGATCCCCAGCCTCGAGAACGCGACGAACAGCGGGATCGCGAGGATGATCGCCGGGAACAGGTAGACCGCGAAGTACAGCGAGGCGACCTTCTCCCTTCCCGGGAAGTCGACCCTGGAGACCGCGTATGCGGCGGGAACGACGACGAGGAGGGTGAGGAGGGTCGTCGCCAGGGAGACGATCGCCGAGTTTCGCATGAACCCGCCGAAGCCCTGGCCACCCTGGTCCAGCGGAGCCAGGACGTCAGCGTATGTATCTAACGTGAACAGGTCCGGCGGCACGAAGAAGCGCCCAGGATTGATGAGAAGCGCCTGCGTGGGGATGAAGCTCAGCATCAGCATGTAGTAGAAGGGGAGGAGCGACACCAAGGCCAGGATGATGATGACTGGCCATCTCAGGGCCTTGAGAACCCTCGTCTCGACCTTGAGGCGATCCATGGCTACGCCTCCTTCTTGCTCGTCAGTCGCGTGTAGATCATGAGGAACATGCCCAGGATCATGGCCATGACAAGCGCCGTGGCCGCTGCCCCGCCGATGTCGAAGCTGCCCATCAGTCTGGTGTAGACGCGGACTGCGGCGACCTCCGTGCCCGCCGAGCCACCGGTGAGCAGGAAGACGTCGTCGAACTTGTTGAACGTCATGATCAGCCGCAGTACTGTCAGCAGCGCGATCGTCGGCATGAGCTGCGGAAGGACGATGTGCCGGAAGTTCTGGGTCGGTGTCACCCCGTCCACCAGTGCCGCTTCCTCGATGTCCGCAGGGAGCGCGCCGACGCGCGCGGTGAGGAACATGAACGCGAACGGGGAGTAGCGCCAGATCTCGAACCCGATCACGGTCAGCAGGGCATAGGGAGAGCGTCCGAGGAAGTCGATCGCCTGGTCCCATCCGAGCCACCGCGTGCCGTAGTAGTTCACGATGCCGAACTGCGGGTTGAGCATCGTGGTCCACACGAACGTGACGGCCACGACGGGGGCCACGTACGGCAGGAGCATGATGGCCCGGAATACCCCGCGGCCGGGGAAGGCCCTGCGGAACACCAGGGCGGCTAGCAGGCCGACGAGGATGGAACCGAAGGTCGAGGCCACCGAGTACCCGACGGTGACCCAGAGGGTCCGCCAGAAGCCACCGCTGGTCAGGGTGTCGAGGAACTTCTCCAGCGTGAGAGGGCCCGTCATGCGGCCATCGGCGAGATCACGGAACGTGACGTCCTGGAAGGTGAGCACAGCGTTCCACGCGACCGGAACGATGATCACCGCGATAATGATGATCGTCGCTGGCGAGACGGCCCACCAGGCGAACCTCGACTCCCTGCGCTGCCCCTTCGACACCCGAGGCCGGCGGAGCCGCGCGGCGCGCGGCTCCGCCGGTAGAGCGGTCTCACTCGACATCAGCGGGATGCGATCTCTTTGACGTCCGTCGCGGCCCTCCGAGCGGCTCCGGCGCCGTCGAGGCCCCCGGTGCTCATCTCGGCGATGACCTTCGGGATGGGCAGCTCGGCGATCACCGGGCCGAGGAGCGCGCCCTGGCCCTGGGGGATGGCCCACCTGTCGATCGAGGTTGCCACGCCGGTGATGGCGTCCATCGTGCTCTGGTCATAGAAGTCGGAGAGCTTCGCCCTCCGGTCGACACCGGTCTCGAGCGTTGCCCAAGCGTCGGTGTATGCGCTGGGGTTCGTCCCATCGCCTTCCCGGACCGGGAACTTGCCCTCGGGGGCCATGCTCAGGAAATCGACGTACCCGTCGCTCATCATGTATTCGACGAAGGTCCGGGCGCTCGAGGGAGCGCCGTCCAAGATCGTCCACGACGTGATCTCACCGAATGTGGCCCTCTCGCCCATCGGGCCGGAGATGCCCGAGACGATCCCGGTGTTGGTCGCGAGGAAGCCGGGGTCCGCCACGCACTCAGGGCACGACGGCGCCGCGTTGTCACGGAGGCCGGCGAGCTCGTCGAGGATGAAGGTCGACCACATCGCCATCGCCGCCTGCCCCGCGAAATACGTCGCCCGGGTGGACTCGACCGTCTGTGTGCCGGCCGGCGAGTAGTCCTTGGCGAGAGCCCCGTACAGGTCGAAGGTCTCGATGCACTCGGGCGAATCGAGGAGGATCTCCCCACCCTCGTCCACGAGCTGGCAGTTGTTGCCCAGGGCGATGCTCTCGAACGTCTGAGCGGTGAAGACCGCGGCCGCGTCGGTCGCCAGTGTAATGCCGAACATGCCGTCCTTGGTCAGCGTCCGAGCGGCCGTCTCCAGGGCCTCGTACGTGGTGGGCGGCTTGAGCCCCGCAGCCTTGAAGAGGTCCGTGCGGTAGAGGATGATCTGGCCCCAACCGTCTGAGGGAACCGACAGCTGCCGGTCCCCGTCGCGAGTGAGGGCAAGCGCCGCCGGGGCCCAGGTGTCCTCGCCGAGCGTGTCGACGACCGCTGCCGCGGCATCGGCGTCGACCAACTCGAGGCTATCGTACTGCCGCACCAAGGGAAGCGTGAGAGCACCGATGACGTCCGGCAGATCCTGAGAGATCGCAGCCGACTGCACCAGGCTGTTCACCTGGTCCTCGTCGGCGCCGACAAGGTCGACCTTGATGCCGGTCTTGGCGGTGAACGCGTCGATGATCGTCTGTTGGACGATGATGCGCTCGGGCAGCGCCTCCAGGGTCCATACGATGAGGGGGGCAGTGGCGTCGCCGCCGTCGCTGCTGCTGGCGCCGTCCCCGCTATCACCTCCGCCAGTACACCCAGACAGGACCAGTGCCGCTACCGCGAAGGCGGCTGTCGCCATCAGCCGGCAAGAATGAGCACTCATGTCGGTCTCCCTAGCGTTTGCCCTCCCGACCGCAGTCCTCCCTGCTGGAGGAACAGAGGACAATTCGAAACTACGCGCGCGTGCCAACGTACGCAGGGCTTGCCGTAACAATCTCGTAACAAGTGGCAGGTGCGAGAAGGGAGAGCAACATGTCTCTTCCAGCGAGGCTTCGCCTCTGACCGCCGAGTGGAGGGCTGGCCTGGCACGGTGGGTGCGGTTCACGCTTGATGTCGTGGGTACCTCCGTGACGGTGAACGATTTGCTCGTTGGTGACGTGGGCGGTGTCAACCCGTCGGGGCAACGCTGTCGGTCAGGAGGCGTTCGTTGAGCCCTTCGGCGATCGAGGTCAGGTAGGGATGGTGGTCCGGGATGGCGGTGGCCTTGGGCAGGTACTCGCGGATGAGGCCGTTGGTGTTCTCGTTGGTGCCGCACTCCCACAGGGAGTGCGGGTGTGGGCGACATAGACCGGGATCTTCGTGGCCAGCGTCTGGGCGGCGTGTCTGGCCATCTCGAAGCCCTGGTCCCAGGTCAAGCCTTGCCCGTCATGCCGGGCAATTCGTCGGTTGCGTCGATCAGGGCGTCGGCGAGGTGCCCGCTGTCCTTGCCCGCAGGCAGCGCGAGGATCGTGGTCAACCTCGCGGGTCCGCTCGACCAGGGTCGCGGCAGCGGAGCGGGGCGTGGGCGCCGATGATCAGATCACCTTCCTTAAGTGTCCGGGCACGCGCCGCTCGCCCAGGTCACCCCGGTCGTCGATGGAGACCATCCCCACGACCAGGGGCGCCACGCCGGCCCAGCGGCTTGGGCGGACGCCGCCGGGTGCGCTTGGAACACAGCATGACCGGCGTGCGCGGCGACCTCGCCCCTGGCAGGGCGTGAATGAACCGGTAGATCGCCGCGTAGCTGACCGTTCTGCCGCCGGCCGGCACGAATCCCGATCTCCACCCATCCGTCGCCGTCACCATCCTGCGCCCCACCAACAACCCCCCACCGGCCAGCACTGTTGCTACAGGCGGGACACCCGTGCGGTCATGCTTCTGGAGGTGTTCCTTCAGCGTTTGACACGACTGCATCGATCTGGATGAGAGCATCCTTCGGTAGAGCTGATACGCCAACTATTCTCCTTGCAGGCACATAGCTGGGGAAGAATGTTGTGTAAACTTCGTCTACAGCGTCAACATCTCCGACGTCCTTAAGGTAGATGTTGATCTTCACAACATCATCCATGAGGTGATCGACGGATTCAACAATTGCCTTGATATTACTCAAGCACTGTTCGGCCTGAACTTTTACTCCGCCGGATACCATCTGACCGGTCTTTGGGTCCAAGGGCAACTGAGCTGAGATGTGATTGTAGTGAGAGAACGCTACGGTCTGTGTGGAGCTTGAGTTCTTCGGTGCGTTTGCCGTATTGTTCGCTTCAATGACGAGGTTGCGCGTGTCTTCAGGAAGTTGCGGGGGGGTCCCGTCTCCGTGTGACACGACTGCTTCAATCTGCACCAAAGCATCCATGGGCAAAGCTGCTGCTGCAACTGTTGTCCGTGCAGGCTTGTAGCCTGGGAAGTATGTTGCGTAAACTTCGTCTACAGCATCAACATCAGCAATGTCCTTAAGGAATACGGTGATCCTCACGACATCGTCCATGACATGGTCGATGCCTTCCAGGATTGCCTTGATGTTGTCGAGGCACTGCCCTGCCTGCTCTTTTACATCGCCGGCGACGATGTCCCCGGACTCCGGATCGATCGGAAGCTGAGCGGAAAGGTTGTTGTAATGAGAGAAGGCTACAGTTTGTGTAGATGCTGAGCTCTTTGGCGCACCCTCTACGTTTCTGGCAATTTTGATCAGGTCGCCTGCCTGTGGAGCTCCCGGAATCGAACCCTCACCGTGCGAGACGAGTGCCTCGATCTGCACCAGAGCATTCATGGGCAAAGCTGCAACTGCAACTGTTGTCCGGGTAGGCACATAGTTCGGGAAGTACGTTGCGCAAACTTGGTCTACAGCATCAACATCGGCGATGTTCTTGAGGAATACGGTGATCCTCACGACATCGTCCATGACATGGTCGATACTTTCCAGGATTGCCTTGATATTGTCGAGGCACTGTCCCGCCTGCTCTTTCACACCGCCGACGACGATGTCCCCAGATTTCGGGTCGATCGGAAGTTGAGCGGAAAGATTGTTATAATGCGAGAAGGCTACAGTTTGTGCATGTACTGGACTTCTCGGAGCAGTCTCCGTGTTTCTTGCACTCGTCACGTTATAGCCGCTCATGATTGTATCTACCTCCAGGTTGTGGGTTGAAACATCTAGTTGGGAGCGCCTTTAGAAAGCGCCTCTCTTCAAGGAAAGCGGATTCCCGCGAGAGCGGTGAACTCTTGAGGTTCATCCAAACCCGTGTGCTCTACTCCACGGAACCCTGCAGTTTCTGCATGACCACGGTCAGCGACGTGTCATCGCCAATACTTCCCGGGAATACTACGTAGGGGATCCCCTCTGCTGGCCCGTCCCTCCCACTGCGTCCGGCCCGGCTTGCCGGAGACCTCACCCTCCGTGGTGACCATCCGCCGCGCACGACCACCAGTTCGGAGCCGTCCTCCACGGCGAACCCTCTCCTTTGAAGACATGAGCCCACGCTCGTCGATGAGCTGGACCAGGACCGTCAGCCTCCAGCGTCAACCCACACGTACGGTAACACCCGTGGCTGCGATAGTGGAAGAGTGCTTCCGGCCATTGGAAGTTCCTCTCGTATGCTGGGGAGCCCGCCTGAGCGGCTCGGGAGAGTCGCGACGGGCGATCTCAACGGGAACAGCCCCCTAACGGCGTGGAGTTCGACTGCTTGTGGCGGCTTGAACTGCACGCTCTGGCCCCGCGCCGCCCACCACCGCCGGCCGCCCTCGATCCACGGAGAGGTGCACCCCGCGCCGCCGGTACGGCCTTGGAGCCCCCCTGATCCCCTTGAGCCGAAGCGCCGGCACCTCGCTCGGGACGAACGGACGCACGCAGCTCGCAGTCGTCGACGAGCTGCACGAGTCGGCGAGCTGCACGAGTCGACGACCTGCACGAGTCGGCGAGCATCGCCATGATGGATCGGGACCGCGCTCGCTATATCGGCCACGTGCCGTCGACCCGCTCCATGCGCATGTTCAACCAGGTCGGCAACGAGGCGGACCTTCACGCCACCGGCGTGGGCAAGGCCATCCTGTCCACGATGTCGGACGACGAGGTCCGGTCGGTGCTCGCGCGGACCGGCATGCACTCCGTCACCCCTCGGACCATCACCGACATCTCCGTGATGGTCGCGGAGATGGACCTGGTCCGCCGCCGGGGCTACGCCCTGGACGAGGAGGAGCAGGAGCTCGGGGTCAGCTGCGTTGCCGTGCCCGTGCCGGGTCCCGTCCGACTTGCGATGTCCATCTCTGGCCCGCAGTCCCGATGACGGCCGCGGCGGTGGCTCGCGCGGTCCCCGTGCTCGAGCAGGCCGCCAAGTCCATCGCTGCAGAGATCAGCGAGACACAGGTGTGACGTGAGCGACTGACGATCCGTCACCCGGCACACCGGTGGCCGGGTGCTGCCCGGAGGGGGCACGGCCCGGTTCGAGTGCGGCACACGGCCGGTCCGAGCCCTGGGGACCCCGGAGCGGGCACGATTGCCCCGCACCCGCACCCGCGCCCACGCAATGACGAGGACGGCTGGGTCGTAGACAACGTTGAACAGGTCATCGAAGCAATGATCAGGATCGTTGGTCGCCCATTGGCGCAACTTGGTCTGGATTCGCAGTACCTGTCCCTCGGCCCAGTCGAGCTCGGGCCACAGCGCGTGGGTATTCACCGTCGATCTCCTGCCATCCCAGTACCTACATTGCGAACTCGCTGCCGCCCTTCGCCGTCTGACCGGCTCTCCCGGCCTCGGACCATCACGACGACACCGCCACGCCCCGGCCCGATCAGCCGACGACGTCCCGTCGTTGTCAGGGCTGCTGCCACCCTCACCGGCGTCTCCCGGGTCAGGCTGCCCTCAGCTTCACCAAGCCGCTGCGACGGCCCGGCGGTGGAGTCCCTCCACCTCCGCTCGGTAACGCGGCGCCTCGCGGCGCACGAAGTCCCAGATCCAAGCCCCGGACCGCACCGCCCCGATCCTGCCGATCCGGTCCGGCCTGCCGGCCTCGCGCACCCACGACTACGTCCGGCACGGCACGACCACGCTGTGCGCCGCGCTGGAAGTTTCCACCGGGAAGGTCACCGACGCCTGCCATGACCGGCACCGCCACGAGGAGTTCTTGCGGCTCCTCGAGCGGGTCGCCAAGGCCTACCTGTCCCAGCAGGTCGGCCGCACTCTCGATCGACCGAAGTCAACGACCGACGCTCGTGTCCCCATACGTCAACTACCGCTGAGCCGAGCCGCCGAACCGGGGCTGCGCCTACCAAGCGGGCTTCCCGTCCTCCGCCCCGAGCGGGAGGTCGGTGACCTGAGCCCCCACTCGACCGGCCGGCATGTTCGTGGAGGCGAACACCAGGGCATAGGGCAGCGCCGCACGGGCCATCCGCCATGTGTGGCCGGCCCCCGGCTCCACCCGGTACTCGACGCGCTGACCGGCGACGCGCAGCAGGTCGACCGCCTTGGCGGCACCGACGGCCTCGGCGGACCTCACCTGTTCGCCCGGTACGGCGACGAACACGTTCAGGGTCCGCGGGAAGCTGGTCGTGGGGAGGTAGGCGAGCACGTCGTGGGCCGCGAACTCCGCCCGACTGCTGAGCATCGCCCGGCCGCCGCCACCGGGGTCGGTGTAGGGCTCGATCGCCAGGATCGTGCCGTAGACGTCCTGGTGACGAAGGCCCTGGTCGAGGGCGCAGTACCCCCCGGAGGACATCCCGCCGATGGCCCGGTGACCCGGGTCCGGCACGGTTGCCAGGTGCTGGTCCACCCAGGCCACGACCGTGTGCAGGTAGGTCTCCACCTGGGACCCACCGTTGGTGGAGTTCAGGCACTCGGTGTCCCCGCGGTCTCGCCCGTTGACGTCCGGGGCCACCACGATCATCGGACGGATGGTGCCCGCGACGATCAGGGTGTCCAGGACGCGGGCCGCCTGACCGGCCGCGAACCACGAGACCGACGTGCTCGGCTCTCCGTGGATCAGGTACACGACCGGGTAACGCGCCCCGGTGGGGTCGTAGCCCGGCGGGGTGTAGACCCAGGTGGTCGACGCCGGCATGGCCAGTGCGGCAGGTACCGGGACCGAGACGCCGCGCAACGTTCCTTCGGTGGGTGAGCCCGAACGAGCAGGCGTCCGGGAGTCGGGCGCGGTGCCCTGACCGACCAGCAGCAAGCGGGCTGCCCACAGGTCGGGAACGTACCCCGAGTACGCGTTGGCAGCCGCGGCGGCCGTCACCACCAGCACCACGAGTGCCACGGTGGCGTAGATCCAGACCCGTCGGAGTCGTCGGCGCGCTGCACGCACCACGAGCGCGACGAGCGCGAGCGCGACGAGCGCCAGCACGGCCACCAGCCACCAGGAGTCGAACCACCCGGACTGGGCGGCCAGCGCGCGGAGCACGTCCGGCGGGAGCGTGGTGGTCGGATCGGGCGTGGGCTGTGGGTTCACCGGGTCACTCCCCCGGAGATCCGCGTCGTGGCAGCGACCGTCGCCGCGACCGCCAGCAGCGCCGGGACCGACCACCCCGGCCGCACACGGTCCCCCAGGACGAGCACGCCGACCGAGGACGGGACGACGATCTCGACCACCCACAGCCAGGCGGAGGCCAGGTTGACCGCGTCGTCCCGGGTCTCCAGGGCCCGGGCGAACATCACCGCACCGAACAGGGCGAACCCGCCCACCAACCACACCAACGGTTCCCCGGCCAGGACCTGGACCGGGGCTCCGTGCACCGCCCGTGCCGCCACCGCTGCTCCCGAGTACCCCACGCCGGCCAGCACCGCGAACCCGACCGTGGTCGAGTGCCGGTACCGGGAGACGGCGACGGCGCCGACGACCAGGAGCGCCCCCACCAGCGCGGGAGTGAACCCGGGCGGGGCGGGGCTCGGCGGGCCCGGCTGCGCCGCGACCACCACCACCGCACCGGCCAGGCACACCACGAGCACCGCCGTCCAGACGCGGCGCAACGGTCGTACCCCCAGCACCGGCACCCCGAGGACGACGGTGACGGCCAAGGACCCGGCCAGGACGGTCTGCACGGCCAGCAGCGGCAGGTGTCGCATGGCCAGGACGGACAGCGCCCACCCGCCTAGGTCGAGCCCCGTGCCGACCAGATATGCCGGATGGACCAGCACCCTGACTCCCGTGGCCCGGCGTGCCGCCACGGCCTGGGCCACCGCGCCGGCCCCCATGGCCAGCGCGGCCAGCAGCGCAGCGGCCAGCGAGACGCCCATCAGTGCCTGCGGCCCAGGACCGGGACGTTCACGAGCCCTTCGGCCCGGGCGGCCGTCATCGCTTCCGCGGCCAGCTCGTCACCCGTCCCACGCGCCACGTACCGGGGCACCCACACCGGACGGTACTTCTCGTTGAACGTGCCCAGCGACTCCAGTTGGGAGTGCCGGGCCACGACGCCCAGGACGCGGTGCCGGACACGCTCGGTCGCCCCCTCGGGGGTGCGGATCATCGTCTGGCGCAGTACCGCGAAGTTCAGGCCGATGCCCCGCGCACCCTGGGCGACCGCGTGTTCGAGGGTCTTGACGATCAGGAAATCCGTCACCCCGTTCGGGACGTCTGCACCCGTGTCCCGGCGCATCACGTCCAAGGACCATCCGGGAAGGTCCGCGGCCGGCACCCACTGGATGAACGCGAGGACCCGACCGGTCGCATCAACCGCCCTCACCAGCAGCAGGCCGGTGTCGGCCGGGTCGAACAACCGGGACAGGGTCATCGAGAAGCCCCGCTCGTCGTGGCCACGGCGGGACATCTCCGCGATCGCGAGCACCCCCGCACGCACCTGCGCCGGTGCGGCGGACGGATCGATGAACTCGGCGACCACCCCGGCGCGCTCGACCCGGCCCACCGCGTGGCGCAGGCTCTTCATCGCCGCACCCACCAACGTGAACGAGGCCACGTCGACCACCGCCTCGTCACCGAGGTAGCTGCAATGCAACCCGGCGTGCTCGTACACCGGGCGCCAGTCCGCGGCGGCCGCCACCACCGCCACGGCCCATCCGTGGGACGTGGCGAAGTCCATGAAGTCCGCCCAGGTCTGGTATCGGTCCCGGGCGGGCCCGATCGGGTCGGGAGAGACCAGGCACGCCCGCCCGCTCACGGCGTAGGCCACCACCGCGTCACCGGTGAAGAACCAGTCCTTGTCGTCACGCAGCGCGAAGTAGTCCAACGTGCCCCCGCCGTACCGGGAGACGATCGCCCGAGCGCGCTCGCGATCAGCGCGCGTACTGGTCGGCGCCCGCCGCGGCGACAGCAGCAACCACAGGCCGACGACGACGACACCGAGCCCCACCGCGGTGAGGACCGGCCCGGCCGTGGGAGTCGACGACAGGGGCAGCGCCGTGTCCCCGCCGAGCCGTTCGGCAACCGCCCGGACCGTCTCGCCGGGCCTGGGGTGGTGGTGGCGGCCCAAGGTCAACGTCAGCACGGTCGCCGTGACGATGGCGACGGCAGTGACGGTGGCAGCACCGACCAGCGCCCGCCGAGCCTGGGCCTGGGTCGGCAGGACACCGAACGCGTCCCGCCGGGCCACCAACCACGCCGCCAGGGCCACGCTGATCAGGGCCTCCTCCACATCCAGGCCCTTGACGATGTTGAGCACGGCCGTGGTGGCCAGCAGGGCGACGGTCGCGACCCAGGCGAGCCGATGCCCGAACCGCAACCCCCGGGCGGCCAGCGCCAAGGCGACACCGGCGAACACCGTGGTGGTCGCCGACGCGTGCAGGAGGGGGAACGGCAGCACCTCCAGCAGCACCTCCAGCCGTCCGCGTAGCGGGCGGGACAGCGCGGAGCCCACCGTCACCACCGCCAGCACCACGGTCAGTCCGGCCGCCCACCGGCGGGTGCGTCGGGTGCGTCGGAGCCGAGCCAGCTGCGCCCGCGCGCTCGCGCCAGGCGTCCTAGATTCGAGCATCGGTAGGACCGACTGTGAATCCGGCGCCGCCGCGGGGTGGGCCCACCGCCGCGTCGGTGGCCACGCGGCGCGCCTCCCGCTCCAGCAGGCTCATAGCTCCCTCGCCATGGATCGGTCCCGATCGACGTGTTCGGGACCTGGATCCATCGTGCCATCCCGGACCTGACCGGTGGCCGAAGATCGGCCGGCGCTCGTCCTGGCGCCAGGGGCGTCGGCCGGGACGGGCCGCGGGCTCAGTAGCCCGCCATGCGCTCCAGCCGGGCGATGCGCTCGTCCATCGGCGGGTGCGTGGCGAAGAGCCGGCTGACCCCGCCCGCGCGGAACGGGTTCGCGATCATCATGTGGCTGACGTTCTCCACGCGGTTGGTCGGGGCGAGTGGCCGGGCCGCGGCACCGCGCTCGATCTTGCGCAGCGCCGAGGCGAGCGCGAGCGGGTCACCGGTGAGCCGGGCGCCGTCCTCGTCCGCGTCGTACTCGCGCGTGCGGGAGACGGCGAGCTGGATGAGTGAGGCGGCGATCGGGGCGAGCAGCGCCGTCGCGAGCATGGCGATCGGATTGCCGCCCCGGCCGCGGTTGCCGCCGAAGAAGATGAGGAACTGGGCGATGGCGGTGATGACCCCGGCCAGCGCCGCCGCCACGGAGGAGGTGAGGATGTCGCGGTTGTACACGTGCATCAGCTCGTGGCCGAGCACGCCCCGCAGCTCCCGGGGCTCGAGGAGCCGCAGGATGCCCTCGGTGCAGCAGACGGCGGCGTTGCGGGGGTTGCGGCCCGTGGCGAACGCGTTCGGCTGGTCCATGGGTGCGATGTACAGCCGCGGCATGGGCTGGCGGGCCGCCGTCGCGAGCTCGCGCACGATGGCGTAGAAGCCAGGTGCCTCCGCCTCGCTCACCGGCCTGGCGGCCATGGCCCGGATCGCGAGCTTGTCGGAGTTCCAGTAGCTGTAGAACGTGGTGGCGACGCCGAGGCCCGCGAACAGCCACAAGAACATCGAGCGGCCGGTGTTCGAGGCGATCAGCGCACCGATGACGAGCAGGACGGCCCACATGCCGCCGAGCAGCAGGGTGGTCTTCAGCCCGTTGTGGTGACGATCGGTCATGTGCGCTCCTGTCCCGTGCTCCTACCGCTCCAACGCTCGCCGACCCGCCCGGGTTCCTGACGCCCCCGCCCCGGACCAGGGGGTCCGGCGCCACACCCCGCCGGAGCCAGGCCCGGGTGGCCGCGTCCGCGACCCGGTCGGCGGGCCGTCAGAGCAGGCGGCCGTCGTGCTCCTCGCCCCGCGAGATCGCCGTCATGGTCTCGCGGTGGACGACCTTGACCCGCTCCCGCTCGACACCCTCGAACGCCTGCCCGAGGGCGCGTTCGAACTGGTCGAGCAGCTCCCAGCCCTGCCACGTCGTGTACCGCACGCCCGCGGCGTCGAGCGCGCCGAGCATGGCGTCGTGGCCGACCTCGGCGGCGTCGTCGGTGCGGGCGCGCAGCAGCCCCGCCCCGGCGTCCTCGACGAGGTGCGCGATCGTCTGCTGGGCGTCGGACTTCGTGGAGCCGATGAGACCCACCGGTCCGCGCTTGATCCAGCCGGTCACGTAGACGCCGGGCACGTACTCCCCGTCGTCGCCGAGGACGCGGCCCTCGGTGTTGGGGACGACGCCGCCGCTCTCGTCGAACGGCAGGCCCGCCACCGGGGAGCCGAAGTAGCCCACGGCGCGGTAGACGGCCTGGACCGGGGTGTCGACGAGCTCACCGGTGCCGCGCACGCTGCCGTCCCCGGTGAGCTCGGTGCGCTCGGTGCGGATCGCCCCCACGCGCCCGTCGCCGAGGATCTCGACCGGGCGGTGCAGGAAGTGCAGGTGGATGCGCCGCGACGCCCTGCGCTCCGCCGGATCCTTCAGGGTCCAGTCCATGAGCGTCTTGACGACCTGCTTGGTCTGGTTGGAGGAGCGGATGGCCTCCTCCGAACCCTCGTCGAACTGGAAGTCCTCGTCGTAGACGATGACGTCGACGTCCGGCACCTTGCCCAGCTCCCGCAGCTCGAGCGGGGTGAACTTCGCCTGGGCGGGGCCGCGACGCCCGAACAGGTGGACGTCGGTCACGGGGCTGGCGGCCAGGCTCTCGGCGACGTTCGCCGGGATCTCGGTGACCATGAGGTCCTCGACGTGCTTGGCCAGGATCCGGGCGACGTCCAGCGCGACGTTCCCGACGCCGAGCACGGCGACCTCCCGCGCGTCCAGCGGCCACGTGCGCGGCACGTCCGGGTGCCCGTCGTACCAGGAGACGAACTCCGCGGCGCCGTGGCTGCCGGGCAGGTCGGCGCCGGGGATGCTCAGCGGGGCGTCCCGGTCGGACCCGGTGGAGAAGATCACGGCGTCGTAGTGGCGGCGCAGCTCCTCGACGCTGACGTCCTGGCCGACCTCGACGTTCCCGATGAGCCGGATGTCACCGCGCTGGAGGATCTTGTACAGCGCCACGATGATCTGCTTGATGCGCGGATGGTCGGGGGCGACGCCGTAGCGCACCAGCCCGTACGGCGCGGGGAGGCGCTCGAACAGGTCGATGCTCACCGCCAGCCCGGACTTCGACAGGATGTCGGCGGCGTAGATGCCGGCGGGGCCGGCACCGACGAGCGCGACGCTCAGCGGGCGGGAACTGCTCACGGGTACCTCTCGTCAGGGTGTGTCGGGGTGGTGGCCGCGCGGGGCAACCACCCGGAGAAAGTCCAGGAGCCAGTCTAGGGCGTGCCAGAGTGGGCGGGTGGCCCGCCCCCAGACACTTCCCGACGCCGCCGGGCCGCCGGGCGTGGACCGCGCCGGTCTTGCGTTCGGGCTCGCCGGCTACTTGCTGTGGGGCGGCTTCCCGCTGTACTTCCGGCTGCTCGAGCGCGCCGGGGCGGTGGAGATCGTCGCCCACCGGGCGGTGTGGAGCCTGGCGTTCTGCCTGCTCGTGCTGGCGCTGACCCGCACCTTCGCCACGCTGCGGGCCGCGCTGGCGGACCGCAGGGCGGTGGCCACCCTCGCCCTCGCGGCCGCCCTGGTCGCCGTCAACTGGCTCGTGTACGTGTACGGGGTGAACACGGGGCGCACGCTGGACGCCGCCCTGGGGTACTTCATCAACCCGATCGTCACGGTGCTGCTCGCGGTCGTCGTCCTCGGGGAACGGCTCCGCCCGCTGCAGTGGGCCGCCGTCGGGGTGGGTGCGGCGGCGGTGGTGGTCATCGCCGTCGGGTACGGGCAGCTGCCCTGGATCTCGCTGACGCTCGCGGCGTCCTTCGGCCTGTACGGGCTGACGAAGAACCGGGCGGGGCGCACCGTCGCCGCCCTGCCGGGCCTGGCGGTGGAGACGGCGGCGCTGCTCCCCGTCGCCGTCGGCTACCTCGTGTGGCTGACCGCCACGGGCGCGGCCACGTTCGGCTCCCAGGGCCCCGAGCACACGCTGCTGCTGCTGCTCGCCGGGCCCCTCACGGCCGTGCCGCTCCTGCTCTTCGGCGCTGCCGCGCGGCGGTTGCCGCTGAGCGTGGTGGGGATGCTGCAGTACCTCACCCCGGTGCTGCAGATGGTCGTCGCGCTGGCCGTGTTCCACGAGCCCATGCCGCCCGAGCGGTGGGCCGGGTTCGTCCTGGTGTGGGTGGCGATCGCGCTCGTCACCGCCGACGGCCTGCGTCGCCGGGCCCGGACGGCCTAACTCCCTCGACCGGAGCACACCGGCCCGACCGCACCGGCCCGACCGCGCCGGCCGGGGCGCTAGGCGAGCCGGTCCACCATGATGCCGGCGAAGGACGCCAGCGCCCGCTTCACGGCGCCGTCGGCCAGCGGCTCGAGCTCGGCGACGGCGTCGCGGGCCCAGGTGGTGGCGAGCTCGCGGGCCTGGTCGACGACGGCGTGGCGGCGCAGGTCGGCGACGACGGCCCGCAGCGCCTCGTCCGACTCGAGGTCCTCGCCCAGGCGCGTGAGCACCGCGGCGCCCGCGGGGTCGATGGTGCCGGCGGCGGCCCGTTCGCGCAGCAGCAGCACCGGCATGGTGTCGACGCCCTCGCGCAGGTCGGTGCCGGGGGTCTTGCCGGTGGCGGCGGCGTCGGCCGAGAGGTCGATGACGTCGTCGGCGAGCTGGAAGGCCACGCCGACCTTCTCGCCGTAACGCGTCACGAGGTCCGCGACCTCGGGGCCGGCGCCCGAGAACGTCGCGCCGTAGCGGGCGGCCGCGGCGATGAGCGAGCCGGTCTTGTCGGCGAGGACGCCCAGGTAGTGCGCCACCGGGTCGGCGCTCGCGGCGGGGCCGAGCGTCTCGTGCAGCTGGCCCAGGCAGAGCCGCTCGAAGGTCTCCGCGTGCACGAGCACCGCGTCCGCCCCGAGCGAGGCGACGAGCTGCGACGCCCGGGCGAAGAGCAGGTCGCCGGTGAGGATGGCCACCGAGTTGCCCCACACCTCGTGGGCCGCGGGAGCGCCACGGCGCATCGTCGCGGAGTCCATGACGTCGTCGTGGTACAGCGTCGCCAGGTGCGTCAGCTCGACGGCCACGGCGGCCGTGAGGACCTCCGCGTTGCTGCCCCCGCCGAGCTGGGCGGTGAGCAGCGTCAGGAGGGGGCGCAACCGCTTCCCGCCCGCGCGGGCGAGGTGGACGGCGGGTGCGTCCACCAGCTCGTCCGCGCCCACGACGCCGGCGAGCAGCCGGGACTCGACGTCGGACATGAGCGGCCCGAGCCGGGCCTCCAGCTCGGGGTCGCCGAGCGGCAGGATCGCGGTCACGGGAGGAAGGGTACTCAAGGAAGGAACACCGCCGCCTGGGCCGCGAGGTCGAGCACCGGGCCGGGCAGGACGCCGAGCAGCACGGTGAGGACGGCGCAGACCAGGACGGCCACGGCGGTCATCCCCTCGGAGGACACCACGGCGGTGCGTTCGCCGTCGGGCTCGGTGAAGAACATGAGCACGACGAGGCGTACGTAGAAGAACGCCGTGGCGGCCGAGGCGAGCACCGCCAGGACCACGAGGACCGTCCCCCCGGCGTCGACCGCCGCGGAGAACACGGCGAACTTCCCGATGAAGCCGGCCGTCAGCGGGATACCCGCGAAGGAGAACAGGAAGACGACCATCGCCAGGGCGATCGCGGGGCTGCGCCGGCCGAGGCCGGCCCACTGCGACAGGTGCGTCGCCTCGCCCGTGACGTTGCCCTCGCCGTCGCGCTCGCGCACCAGGGTGACCAGGCCGAAGGCGCCGATGGAGGCCACACCGTAGGCGAGGAGGTAGAACAGCACCGCGGCGATGCCCTTGCTGCTCAACGAGATGACGCCGATGAGGACGAAGCCGGCGTGGGCGATCGAGGAGTACGCCAGCATGCGCTTGACGTCCGTCTGGATGATCCCGAGCACGGTGCCGACGAGCATCGTCAGGATGATGATGCCCCAGAGGACCGGCTCGAGGTCCCAGGACATGTCCGGCAGGACCACGTAGACGAACCGCATCAGCGCCACGAAGGCGGCGAGCTTGGTACCGGCGGCCATGAAGCCGGTGATAGGGGTCGGGGCGCCCTGGTAGACGTCGGGCGTCCAGGCGTGGAACGGCACGGCACCGACCTTGAACAGCAGGCCGACGATGACGAGCAGCGAGCCGGCCAGCAGCATCCAGTCCATGCCGGTGGTGACCGGGACGGCCTGGGCGATCTCGTCCAAACGCACGCTGCCGGAGTAGCCGTAGAGCAGGGCGATGCCGAAGATCACGAACGCGGACGCGAACGCGCCGAGCAGGAAGTACTTCAGTGACGCCTCCTGCGAGAGCAGGCGACGACGGCGGGCCATGCCGGAGAGCACGTACAGCGGCAGGGAGAGGACCTCGAGGGCGACGAACAGCGTCAGCAGGTCGCCCGCACCGGCGAAGAGCATCATGCCGCCCAGCGCGAACAGCGTCAGGGGGAAGACCTCGGTCTGTGCGTAGCCGGCGCGGGAGTAGTCCGCCTCCTCGGGCGAGCCCGGGCGGGTGGCGGACTGGGCGGCGAACGCGCCCTCGCCGGTCTCGGTGCGGTCCGCGATCACCAGGATGCCGAGGAGGCCGAAGAGGGCGAGCAGGCCCTGTGCGGCGAGCGCGGGGCCGTCCTGGATGAACGCGCCGCCGACGAGCTCGGCGGGACCGGCGTCCTGGATGACGGTCCAGCGCCAGACGACGGCGACCAGGGCAGCGGCGGTGGCGAGCAGGCTCAGCACGAGCTGGATCGGCCGGCGCGCCGTCCGCGGTGCGAAGGCCTCGACCAGCACCCCGAGGACGGCTGCGCCCAGGACGAGCAGCAGCGGGGTCAGCGCCGCCCAGTCGACGGTGGGAGCGACGAACGTGTTCACTTGGCTGTTCCCTCTTCCGTGCGGGCGGTCGGCACACTCTGGGCGACGGCGGCGCCGTCGGCCCCGCTGCCCGGCTCACCGACGTCGGTCGTGCCGGGGCCCGGCGCGGCGGTGGCGTCCAGCGCGCTGGGCCGCTCCAGGGCGACGGACGTCGCCACCGGGGTGACGGCGTCGACCACGGGCGCCGGGTAGAAGCCGAGCGCGAGCATCGCGACGACCAGGGCCGCGACGATCCCCTTCTCGCGGGCGCCGAGGTCCGGCGCCCCCTCGAGCCGCTCGAGCTTGGGGCCGGTGAAGATGCGCTGGTAGGGCAGCAGGATGTACAACGCCGCCAGGACGATGCCCAGCACCGCGAAGGCGGCGGCGACGATCGAGTAGCGGAACGTGCCCTGCAGCACCAGGAACTCCGGCACGAAGCCGCTCAGGCCGGGCAGCGCCAGGTGGGCGAGGCCCGCGACGAGCCAGGTGCCCGCCAGCACCGGGGTGATCCGCTGCATGCCTCGGTACGCGGGGATCTCCTGCGTGCCGCCCCGTTGGGTCAGGAACCCGGAGATGAGGAACAGCGCGGCGGTGGAGACACCGTGGGCGACCATGTACACCATCGCACCGGTCAGGGCGACCTGCTCGCGCACGAAGATGCCCAGGACGATGAAGCCGAAGTGGCTCACGGACGTGAACGCGATCAGGCGCATGATGTCGCGCTGGCCGATGGCGAGCATGCCGCCGTAGAGGATCGAGACGATCGCGAGCACGATGACGACCGGCGCGGCCCATTCCGAAGCCGCCGGGAACAGCGGCAGGATCAGCGTGATCATCCCGAACGTGCCGACCTTGTCCAGCACGCCGACCAGGAGCGCCGAGGTGCCCGGCGTGGCCTGCTGGGTGGCGTCGGGCAGCCAGGTGTGCACCGGGAACATGGGCGCCTTGATGGCGAACGCGATGAAGAAGGAGAGGAAGATCAGCCGCTCCGTCGTCGCCGTCATCTCGAGGTTGCCGACGAGGCTGTCGACGAGGAAGCCCTGCTCGCCGCCCGGTCCCTGCAGGTACAGGGCGATGACGCCCACCAGCATGATGAGACCGCCGGCGAGGGAGTACAGCAGGAACTTCAGCGCAGCGGTGCGCCGCTTCGGCCCGCCGTAGTTGCCGATGAGGAAGTACACCGGCAGCAGCATGGCCTCGAAGATGACGTAGAAGAGGAACACGTCACGGGCGGCGAAGACCGCCACCATGACGGCCTCGAGCGCGAGCACCAGGGCGACGAAGCCCATCTGCCGACGTTCCAGGATCGCACCCGGTGGCACGACCTCCTGCTCGCGCCAGGCACCGAGCAGCACCAACGGCACCAGGAGCACGGCGAGGAGGATCATCGCCAGCCCGAGACCGTTGACGCCGACGGCGTAGGAGACACCGAGCTGCGGGATCCAGCCGTGGATCTCACCGAACTGCTGCTCTCCGGCAGCGGAGACGTCGAACTGGGTGGCCATCGCGACGCCGCCGGCGAGCACGATGAGGGACACACCCAGCCCGAAGGGGCGGGCGACCTTGTGCAGCGGCTTGACCAGCCACAGCACCGCGGCCGCGACGAGCGGGACCACGATGAGCACGGTCAACCACGGGAAGGTTGCCTCGTTCACGTTCTGCATGACTTTCCTCTACCTCTTCCTCTGGGCTCTACACGCGCGAGGCGAGGACGACGACAAGGGCGACGACGACACCGACGAGCATGGTGGCGGCGTAGGAACGGACGTAGCCGTTCTGAAGCTTGCCGATGACCGTGCCGAGGCCGGACGTCGAACGGGCCACGCCCATGACCGCACCGTCGACCACGGCGGAGTCGGCGTAGACCAGGGCCCGGGTCGAGTACTGACCGGGGCGCATGAACACACCTTCGTTGAAGGCGTCCTGGTACAGGTCCTGCCGCGCCGCACGGGTGAGGGCGTTTCCTGCCGGGGCGGTCGCGGGGACCGGCGAGGCGCCGTACATGCGCCACGCGAGCAGCGCACCGACGAGCACCAGCACCAGGGTGGCCACCGTGATCACCGGCACCGACAGCACGGGCTCGTGCTGCTCGACCTGCCCGGTCACCGGCGCGAGCCAGTCCACGAAGCCGCCACCCAGGTTCATCACGAAGCCCAGGCCCAGGGAGCCGGCGGCGAGCACGATCATCGGGATCGTCATGAGGGCCGGGGACTCGTGCGGGTGCGGCCGCTCGGCCTCGGGCAGCTCACGCCAGCGCTCCTTGCCGTGGAAGATCATGAAGAACAGGCGGGACATGTAGAAGGCGGTGATCCCGGCGCCCAGCAGGGCGGCGGTGCCGAAGACCCACGGCTGCCAGCCCTCGCCGACGAACGCCGCCTCGATGATCTTGTCCTTGGACCAGAAGCCGGAGAACGGCGGGATGCCGATGATCGCGAGCCAGCCCAGGCCCATGGTCACCCAGGTGATCTTCATGTACTTCGCCAGCCCGCCGAGGCGGCGCATGTCGACGTCGTCGTTCATGCCGTGCATGACCGAGCCGGCCCCGAGGAACAGGCCGGCCTTGAAGAAGCCGTGCGTGATGAGGTGGAAGATCGCGAAGGCGTAGCCGATCGGGCCGAGCCCGGCGCCGAGCATCATGTACCCGATCTGGGACATGGTGGAGGCGGCGAGCACCTTCTTCATGTCGTCCTTGGCCGACCCGACGATCGCCCCGAACAGGAGCGTGACCGCACCGACGACGGCGACGACGAGCTGCGCGGTCGGTGCGCCGTTGAGGATGGGGCCGGAGCGCACCAGGAGGTAGACGCCGGCGGTGACCATGGTGGCGGCGTGGATGAGGGCGGAGACCGGGGTCGGGCCCGCCATCGCGTCCCCGAGCCAGGCCTGCAGCGGCACCTGCGCGGACTTGCCGGTGGCGGCCAGCAGCAGCAGCAGCCCGATCGTGGTGAGCACGCCCTCGTTCGCGCCGGCGGCGGCGCCGAACACGGAGGTGAAGTCCAGCGCGCCGAAGGCGGCGAACATGCCACCCATCGCGAGCAGGAGGCCCATGTCACCGACGCGGTTCATCACGAACGCCTTCTTGGCGGCCGTGGCGTAGTCGGGGTTCTGGTTCCAGAACCCGATGAGCAGGTAGGACGCCAGGCCCACACCCTCCCAGCCGAGGAAGGCCAGCGCGTAGCTGTCGGCCAGGACCAGGGTCAGCATCGCGGCGACGAAGAGGTTCAGGTAGGCGAAGAACCGGCGCCGGTCGCCGTCGTGCGCCATGTAGGCGACGGAGTAGATGTGGATCAGCGTGCCGACGAACGTCACGAGCAGGACGAAGGTCATCGACAGGGGGTCGACCCGCATGCCGGCGTCGACGTTCAGCCCGCCCGCCGGGATCCAGCTGAACAGGTGGACGTCCATGACCCGTTGCGCGGGCTCGAGCCCGGCGAGCTGGATCGTGGTGGCCAGCCCGACGACGAAGCCCGCCGTCGTGGCGAGCACGCCGAGCCAGTGGCCCCAGGCATCGGCCCGGCGCCCGAGCACGAGCAGCAGCCCGGCACTGACCATCGGGATCGCGACAGCCAGCCAGATCAGTGACGCCGAGCCGGTGCCGTCGGCCGCGACGGCCGGGGCGGCCGCGTCGAGGCCCGCGGGCAGGAATACAGAACCAGACATGGTGGCGCTCACGCCAGCCCCCGTCAGTGCTTCAGCAGGTTGACGTCGTCGACCGACGCTGACCTGCGGGTTCGGAAGATGGACACGATGATCGCCAGCCCCACGACGACCTCGGCGGCCGCGACGACCATGACGAAGAACGCCATGACCTGGCCGGTGAGGTCACCGTGCAGCCTGGCGAACGTCACGAGCACCAGGTTCGAGGAGTTCAGCATGATCTCGACGCCGAGGAGGGC
The DNA here is from genome assembly GCF_054605595.1 of Georgenia sp. Lineage (NCBI taxonomy): Bacteria > Bacillati > Actinomycetota > Actinomycetes > Allobogoriellales > Allobogoriellaceae > Georgenia > Georgenia sp. The sequence continues at coordinate 55,786 of NZ_JBTSDU010000001.1, forward strand.
GACGATCGCGTTGCGGCGCACCAGGACGGCCGTGGCGCCGATGGCGAACAGGATCGCCGCCAGCACCAGGTAGTTGACCAGGCTCATCGGCCCTCCTCGCCTTCGGTGATCTCGGCCGCGGTCTCGCCGGGCTCGATGGTGGCCACGGGATCGCCGGGCACGCCCGGGGTGGGCGCGGGTTCGCCGCGCATGCCGGGCAGGCCGGACTGCCGCACGCCCCGGGACGCCGCGGCGCCGAACAGGCCGGCCGCCTCGTCCCCCGCCCGGGACCGGGCCACGGCCTCGACGGCCTCGGGGGCGACGTCGCCGATGGGGCGCTCCTGGCCACGGATGCGCAGCACGCGCGGCACCGAGTCCTGGATGGGTTCGCCGGTACCGGACAGGGCCGCGACGGCGGCGGAGTTGGACCGGGCGTAGACGCCGGGCGCCGGGAGCATGCGGATGCCGCCCCGGCCCTCGCCGTAGGCCCGCATCTTCGCCTCGGCGGTGTCGGCCTGGGAGAGCTTCTTGTGCAGCCGCTCGCCGTGCGTGAGCGTGACGGCGCCGAGCGCAGCCACGATCAGCAGGGCGCCGGTGATCTCCATCGTGAACACGTGGTCGGAGAAGATCAGGCGGGCCACCCCGACGGGGTTGGTGTCCGCGTTCGCGGCGTCCACGCCGACCGGGTCGGGCATGACCGCGGTGGCGACGACGCCGACGAGCACCAGCACGAGGCCGAGCCCGCCGAGCACCGCGACACCGCGCTGGCCCCTGATGGTCTCGGTCAGCGAGTCGGACGCGTCGACGCCGACGAGCATGAGCACGAATAGGAACAGCATCATGATCGCGCCCGTGTAGACGACGACCTGTGCCACGCCGAGGAACGGTGCCCCCTGCGCGACGTACAGCGCGGCCAGGCTCAGCATGATCAGGACGACGCACATCGCGGCGTACACGGACTTGCGCAGGAACAACAGACCGAGCGCGGCGAGCACCATGACGGGTGCGAGCACCCAGAACAGCACGGCCTCACCCGTGGAGAACGTGACCGCGGTCCCGAGCGTCGCGGCGAGGGGGAGAGCGTTCATCGGGCGTTCCCCCCAGCGGCCGCGACCGGGCGGGCGGACGGCAGCGTCGGGTCCTCGGGGCGGTGCTCGCGCACCCAGTCGACCTGGCCCTGGGTGGGGCCGGTGACCTCGCCTCGGTAGTAGTCGCTGTCGGTGGTGCCCTCGACCATCGGGTGCGGGGCGGCGAGCATGCCCTCGAGCAACGGGGCGAGCAGGTCCTGCTTCTCGTAGATGAGGCCCTCCCGGGTCGGGCCGGCGAGCTCGTACTCGTTGGTCATCGTCAGCGCCCGGGTGGGGCACGCCTCGATGCACAGACCGCACAGGATGCAGCGCAGGTAGTTGATCTGGTAGACGCGCCCGTACCGCTCGCCCGGGGCGTACTGGCCCTCCGGGGAGTTGTTGCCGGCCTCGACGAAGATCGCGTCCGCCGGGCAGGCCCAGGCGCACAGCTCGCAGCCGATGCACTTCTCGAGCCCGTCCGCGTAGCGGTTGAGCTGGTGTCGGCCGTGGAAGCGCGGCTGCGTCGGCAGCTTCTCGAACGGGTACTGCTCGGTGACGACCGGGCGGAACATCGAGGAGATGGTCACGCCGAAGCCGGCGACCGGGGCGAACAGCGAACCGATCGGGCCCCTCTTGGCAGGGCCGAGCGCGGCGGGGTCGAACGCGGCGACCTCCCCGCGGTGCTTGCGGGCGCGCCCGAGCTCCTGGTCGCGAGGGGTCTTCTCCTCAGACATCCTGACCCTCCTTGGGGGTGGTGGACGGGACGGCGGCGGCGGTCTCGCGCTGGCGCCGCGGCGACGGCGGCAGGGTCTGCCCGGGCAGCGGCGGAACGGGGAACCCACCGGCGAAGGCGTCGAAGTCCGAGGTGCCCGGCGTGATGTCGGGCCGGACCGTGGCACCTTCGACGGCCGGGGGGGCCTTCTTCTCGGGCCAGAGCAGCAGTGCGACGAGGACGACGGCGAACACGCCACCGATCCACAGCAGCAGCGTCGTCAGCTCGACGTCGGCGAACTGGCGCACGCCCTGGATCACGGCGACCGCGACGAGCCAGACCAGTGCGACGGGGATCAGAACCTTCCAGCCCAGCTTCATGAACTGGTCGTACCGGAAGCGCAGCAGCGTGCCGCGGACCCAGATCAGGAGGAACATGAAGAACCACACCTTGACCAGGAACCACAGGATCGGCCACCAGCCGGTGTTCAGCACGCCGTCCCCGACGGAGGACAGCGGCCACGGCGCGCGCCAGCCACCGAAGAACAAGGTGGTGGCCACCCCGGAGACGTTGAACATGTTGATGTACTCGGCGAGGTAGAACCACGCGAACTTCATCGACGAGTACTCGACCATGTGACCGGCGACGAGCTCGCCCTCCGCCTCGGGCAGGTCGAACGGCAGCCGGTTGACCTCACCGACCATGGAGATCAGGTACACGATGAACGCCGGTAGCAGGGCGATGCCCCACCACAGGGAGGTCTGGCTGTTCACGATCTGCGACGTCGACATCGAGCCGGCGACCAGGAACACGCTGACCAGGGACAGGCCCATGCTGAGCTCGTAGGAGATGACCTGCGCCGAGGAGCGGACCGCGCCGAGCAGGGGGTAGGTCGAGTTCGCGGACCAGCCGCCGAGGACGAGCGCGTACACCCCGACCGAGGTGATCGCGAGGATGTACAGCACCGCGACGGGCATGTCGGTCAGCTGCAGCGGGGTCCGGATGCCGAACATGGTGACCCCGGGGCCGAACGGCAGGACCGCGTAGACCATGAAGGAGGAGAACGCGGCGATGAACGGTGCCAGGAGATACAGCACCCGGTCGGCGCCCTTGAGCCAGAAGTCTTCCTTCAGCACCAGCTTCAGGGCGTCCGCGATCGCCTGGAACAGACCCAGCGGGCCCACCACGTTCGGGCCCGAGCGGGTCTGCATGCGGCCGAGGCCGCGCCGCTCCACCCACAGGGCCAGGAGGACCGAGAGGATGAGGAACAGCAGGATGGCGACGGCCTTGATGAGCCAGATCCACCAGGTGTCTTCACTGAAGTCGGCGGTTGGTGCCGCCGACGCGAGCAGCGGGATCACTGGTTCTCCTTCGGGGTGGCGGTCACGTCGACGACCGAGCCGACGCCGGCTCCGAGCATCGTGCGCACGCTCGAGCCGGGTGAGTTCTCCGGCAGCCACACCACGTGCTCGGGCATGGCGGTCAGCTGGACCGGCAGGGTGATCGAGCCCACGGGCCCGGCGACGGTCAGCCGGTCCCCGTCGACGACGCCGAACTCGGCGGCCGTGGCGGCGGCGACGCGCACGACGGGGCGGTGCGCGGTGCCGGCGAGGTGCGGCTCGCCGTCCTGCCCCCGGCCCGCGTCGAGCTGCGGCTTCCAGGTGGCGAGCACGGCCTGGCCGGACCCGGGGGCCGGCAGCGGCGCCGGGGCCGCGGTCGGTGCGGGCGGCCGCAGGCCCCCCCAACCGCTGAGCTCGGTGAGCTCGCCGTGCGTGGCGGTGAGGGAGTCCAGGCCGAGCTCGGCGCCCATCTCCGTCGCGAGGGAGTCCAGGACCTCACGGTCCGAGAGCGAGCGGGTCACGAGGACCTGCCCGAACGGGCGCACGCGCCCCTCCCAGTTCACGAAGCTGCCGGCCTTCTCCACGGGCGGCGCGACCGGCAGCACGATGTCGGCGTGGGCGGAGACCTCCGAGCGGCGGACCTCGAGCTGGAGCACGAAGCCCACCCGCTCGAGCGCCTCGCGGGCCAGGACCGGGTCGGGCAGGTCGCGCAGCTCGAGCCCGCCGACGACGAGGGCACCGAGGGCCCCCTCGCGCGCGGCGCCCAGGATGGCGGTGAGGTCGCGGCCCCGGCCCGCAGGCAGCGCCGCCACGCCCCAGACGGCGCCGAGGTCGACGCGGGCGTCGGCGTCGGCGGCCTGACGACCGCCGGGCAGCAGCCCGGGCAGCGTGCCGGCATCGACGGCGCCGCGCTCGCCGGCGCGGCGCGGCACCCAGGCGATGCGGGCACCGGTGCGTTCGGCCAGCGCGCTGACCGCGGACAGCGTGCCGGGCACGGCGGCGGCGCGCTCGCCGACCAGGATGACGGCGCCGGGCTCCGCCAGGCGGGTGGCCAGGGTGGCGAGGTCGGTCTCGGTGGCGGCGGTGCGGATGGCGTCGAGCACCTCGGGCTCGGTGCCGGGCGCGGCGGGCACGAGCCGGGCCCGCATCTTCGTGGCGCCCCGGGTCGCGAACGGGGCGACGGTGGCGACGTCGACGCTGCCCGCCAGCATGCCCTTGCGCAGCCGCAGGAAGATCGTGCCGGACTCGTCCTCCGGCTCCAGCGCCACCAGGAGGACCTGGTCGGCGTGCTCGAGGTCGGTGAAGGTCACGCCCTGGCCGGTCGCGGCCACGTGGTGGGCGAGGAACTGCTCCTCCTCGGCCGAGTGCGCGCGTGCCCGGTGGTCGATGTCGTTCGTGCCCAGGACCACGCGGGCGAACTTCGACCAGGCGTAGGCGTCCTCGAGGGTGAGTCGGCCACCGGGCAGGAGGCCGACGCCGCCGGTGTCCCGGGCGCCCGCCAGGGCGCGGGCGGCGATGTCCAGGGCCTCGGACCAGCTCGTGGGGACGAGCTCGCCCGTCTCCTCGCGGACCAGCGGGACCTTGATGCGGTCCGGCGCGTCCTGCCAGGTGAAGGCGAAGCGGTCCTTGTCGGTGATCCACTCCTCGTTGACCTCGGGGTCGTTGCCGGCGAGGCGGCGCACCACGGTGCTGCGGCGGTGGTCGACGCGGATGGCGGAGCCGCCGGCGTCGTGCTCGGCCACCGAGGGGGTGGAGACGAGGTCGAACGGCCGGGACCGGAAGCGGTACGTCGCGGACGTGAGCGCACCGACCGGGCAGATCTGGATGGTGTTGCCCGAGAAGTAGGACGCGAACGGGCGGCCGGAGGCGTCCAGCTCCGCGGGGCGCGTGGGGCCCGCGGACAGCGACCCGGTGAGGCCGGGGGCGCCGTCGGGGCCGGCGAGGTCGAGGGCCGGGACGGCGGGGGCGGCGGTGCCGGTCTCGGCGAAGTCCAGCACCTGCGTGTCGAACGTGCCGATCTGCTGACCCGGGATGCCGTGGACCTCGCGGCCCGGGGAGCCGCCGCCACGACCCTGCAAGGTGATGAACGGGTCGCCGGCGATCTCGGCGGAGAAGCGGGTGCACCGCTGGCACAGGATGCAGCGGTCCCGGTCGAGGAGGATCTGGGAGGAGATCTTCAGCGGCTTGGGGAACGTGCGCTTGATGTCCACGAAGCGGCTGGCGGAGCGGCCGTCGCTCATCGCCTGGTTCTGCAGGGGGCACTCCCCACCCTTGTCGCAGACGGGGCAGTCCAGCGGGTGGTTGATCAGCAGGAACTCCATGTTCCCGTGCTGGGCCTTCGTGGCGACCTCGGAGGTGTGCTGCGTGGCCACCACCATGCCGGGGGTGGCCACCGTGGTGCAGGAGGTCTGCGGCTTCGGCATCGCGCGCAGGTTGCCCTCGCGGTCCGGGGTGGAGACGTCGACGAGGCACTGCCGGCAGGCGCCGGCGGGCTTGAGGAGCGGGTGGTCGCAGAAGCGCGGGATGTGGATCCCCGCCGTCTCCGCGGCGCGGATGACCAGGGTCCCCTTGGGGACCTCGACCTCGACGCCGTCGATGGTCACCGTGAGCAGCTCCACGGGGGCCTGCGTCGCACGGTCGGACGTGACTGTCATCGAACACCTGCTTCGTGGAAGATGGCCGAGGCCTCGTACGGGAACAGTTCCCAGGCCGGGGTGTGCGTGCCCGCCTCGAACTCGGCACGGAAATGCTTGATACCGCTCTGGATCGGGGTGGCCGAGGCGTCGCCGAGGGCGCAGAAGGACCGGCCGGCGATGTTGGCGGAGACGTCGAGCAGCAGGTCGACGTCGGTGGGCAGGCCCTTGCCCGCCTCGAGGCGGTGCATGACCTGCTTCATCCAGTAGGTGCCCTCGCGGCAGGGCGTGCACTTGCCGCAGGACTCGTGCTGGTAGAAGTCGCTCCACCGGGAGATGACCCGGACCACCGAGGTCGTCTCGTCGAAGACCTGGAGCGCGCGCGTGCCGAGCATCGACCCGGCGGCGCCGACCGACTCGTAGTCCAGCGGGACGTCGAGCTCGGCCTCGGTGAGGATCGGCGTCGAGGAGCCGCCCGGCGTCCAGAACTTCAGTTGGTGCCCGGGCCGCATGCCGCCGGCCATCTCGATGAGCTCGCGCATGGTGATGCCGAGCGGCGCCTCGAACTGGCCGGGGTTGCGCACGTGGCCGGAGACGGAGAAGAAGCCGTGCCCGGCGGACTTCTCGGTGCCCATGGCGGCGAACCAGTCGGCGCCGCGGCTGACGATCGCGGGGACGGACGCGATCGTCTCGACGTTGTTCACCACCGTGGGGCGCGCGTACAGGCCGGCGACGGCGGGGAACGGGGGCTTCAGCCGCGGCTGGCCGCGCAGGCCCTCGAGGGAGTCGAGCAGCGCCGTCTCCTCGCCACAGATGTAGGCACCGGCACCCGTGTGGACGGTGATGTCCAGGTCGTAGTCCCCGTTGGGTCCCAGGCCCTGCCCGATGAGGCCGGCCTCGCGGGCCTCGCGCACCGCGGCGAGCAGCCGGCGGTACACGTGCACGGTCTCCCCGCGCAGGTAGATGAAGGCGTGGTGGCCGCCGATGGCGTAGGACGTGATCGCCACCCCCTCGACGAGGGCGTGCGGGTTCGCCATCAGCAGCGGGATGTCCTTGCAGGTTCCGGGCTCGGACTCGTCCGCGTTGACGACGAGGTAGCGCGGGCCGCCGTCGGGCTTGGGCAGGAAGGACCACTTCAGGCCGGTGGGGAAGCCGGCGCCGCCGCGGCCGCGCAGGCCGGAGGCCTTGACCTCGGCGACGAGGTCCTCCGGAGCCATCGTCAGGGCCTTGGCGAGCGCCTGGTAGCCCTCGTGCGCCCGGTAGGCGTCCAGGGTCCAGGAGTTCGGTACGTCCCAGATCTCGGAGAGGACCGGGGTGAGCCGGCCCGGGGCGGTGAGTGTCACTTCTCCTCCTCGTGGTCGACCGTCTTGGCGGTGGTGTCCGCCCCGGTGCTGGGCGGGCGTTCGGCGCTGGAGCCCACGTCGCCGACGGGTGCCACGCCCGCGGCCTCGGCCGCGGCGACGTCCACACCGCCGACGGCCCGCTGGTCCGCGGTGTCCTCGTGCGGGGCGCGCCAGCCGTGCTCGCGGGCGATGCGCAGCCCGCGCAGGGTGGGCTCGCCCGCTTTGCCGCCCTCGTTCGCCCGGCCGTCCTCGAAGCCGGCGAGCACGTGGGAGATCTCCTTGAAGGTCCCCACGGTCTCGGCGCCGCGGGTCGGGTGCACGGCGCCACCGGCGGTGATCTGGTCGACGAGGTCGATGGCCGACGTCGGCGTCTGGTTGTCGAAGAACTCCCAGTTGACCATCACCACGGGTGCGTAGTCGCAGGCGGCGTTGCACTCGATCCGCTCGAGCGTGATCCGGCCGTCCGGCGTCGTCTCGTCGTGGCCGATGCCGAGGTGCTCGGCGACCTTGTCCCAGATGATGTCCCCGCCCATGACCGCGCACAGCGCGTTGGTGCAGACGCCGACCGTGTACTCCCCGTTGGGGTGGCGCTTGTACTGGCTGTAGAACGTCGCGACGGCGGAGACCTCCGGGCGCGACAGGTCCAGCAGGTCCGCGCACAGCGCGATGCCCCGTGGGGAGACGTAGCCGTCCTCCGACTGGATGAGGTGGAGCATCGGCAGCAGCGCGGAGCGGGGCTCGGGGTATCGGCCGATGATCTGCCGGGCCTCGTCGCGCAGTCGCGCGTCGGCCTCGGGCGCGTAGGTCTCGTTCATCAACGGTCCACTCCTCCCAGGACGGGGTCGAGCGAGGCCAGGGAGACGACGATGTCGGCCAGCTGGCCTCCTTCGGTGATCATCGCCACGGACTGCAGGTTCGCGAAGGACGGGTCACGGAAGTGTGCCCGGTAGGGGCGGGTGCTGCCGTCGGACACCAGATGCACGCCCATCACGCCCTTGGCGTGCTCGATCATCTGGTAGACCTGCCCGGCCGGCACCCGGAAGCCCTCGGTCACCAGCTTGAAATGATGGATGAGGGACTCCATGGAGGTGCCCATGATCTCCTTGATGTGCTCCAGGGAGTTGCCCTGGCCGTCGCTGCCGACGGAGAGCTGCGCGGGCCACGCGATCTTCTTGTCCGCGACCATCACCGGCCCGGGCGTGGCGTCGAGGCGGTCGAGCACCTGCGTGATGATCTTGAGCGACTCGTAGCACTCGTCGAACCGGACCATGACCCGGTTGTAGGCGTCGGACAGGTCCCGCACCGGCACGTCGAAGTCGTACGTCTCGTAGCCGCAGTAGGGCTGGATCTTCCGCATGTCCAGCGGCAGGCCCGCCGCCCGTGCGCTCGGCCCGGTCAGGCCGAGGGCGAGGACGCCGGCGTACGGCATGACCCCGACGTTCTGGTGGCGCAGCTTGTAGATGGGGTTCGCCGAGGCGAGGTCCTCCAGCTCCTTGACGGAGAGCCGGATGTTCGGCAGCAGCTCCCGGACGTAGTCCGTGGTGCTCGCGGTCAGGTCCTGCGCGACGCCCCCGGGGCGGATGTAGGCGTGGTTCATGCGCAGGCCGGAGACCTGCTCGAAGATGCGCAGGATGTCCTCGCGGCCGCGGAAGGCGACGGTCATCATGGTCGTCGCACCCAGCTCGTTACCGCCGGAGCCGATGGAGACCAGGTGGGAGCCGATGCGGTTGAGCTCCATCATGAGCACGCGGATGAGCGTGGCGCGCTCGGGGATCTCGTTCGTGATCCCGAGCAGCTTCTCGACACCGAGACAGTAGGCGACCTCCTGGAAGAAGGGGGCGACGTAGTCCATGCGGGTGCAGAACGTCACGCCCTGGGTCCAGGTGCGGTACTCCATGTTCTTCTCGATACCGGTGTGCAGGAACCCGGTGCCGACGCGCATCTCGCGGACCGTCTCGCCGTCGATCTCGAGCACGAGGCGCAGCACGCCGTGCGTGGAGGGGTGGACGGGACCCATGTTGACGACGATGCGCTCCTCGCCGAGGCGCTCGGCCTCGGCGGCGATTTCCGCCCAGTCGCCGCCCTCGGTGACGAACTCGCGCGCGCCGGGGGCCTCCTCGGCCGGTCCGGCCGCGGTGGGGCGGGTGTTGGTGGAAGCAGTCATCAGCGGTACGACCTCCGGTTGTCGGCCGGCGGGACGGTGGCTCCCTTGTACTCCACGGGAATCCCGCCCAGCGGGTAGTCCTTGCGCTGCGGGTGGCCGACCCAGTCGTCCGGCATCGCGGTGCGCGCGAGTGCGGGGTGACCGTCGAAGACGATCCCCATGAGGTCCCACGTCTCGCGCTCGTGCCAGTCGTTGCCGGGGTAGATGTCGACGACCGTGGGAATGTGCGGGTCCGCGTCGGGGCAGGTGACCTCGAGGCGGAGCTGGCGGGTGTGCGTGATCGAGAACAGGTGATAGACGGCGTGCAGCTCGCGGCCCTCGTCGCCCGGGTAGTGCACCCCGGAGACCCCCATGCACAGCTCGAAGCGGAGGTCCTGGTCGTCACGCAGCGCGCGGGACACGGTGGCGACGTGCTCGCGCTGGATGAACAGCGTGAGCTCGCCGCGGTCGACGACGACCTTCTCGATGACCTGCTCGGGGTCGAGGCCCTGCGCGGCGAGGAGCTCGACGAGCACGTCGACGGCCTCGTCGAACCAGCTCCCGTAGGGGCGGGTGGCGGCGGGCGCCATGGCGATGGTGGCCACGAGGCCGCCGAAGCCGGTGGTGTCGCCGGAGCCGGTGACACCGAACATGCCGTGGCGGGTCTCCACGAGCTCGAGCTGGGTGCGGGCGCCCTTGGGGCCGGCGGGGATGTTCTGCGCCGCGGCCTCGGCGGCGGCGGCGGTCGCCGTCGTGCCGACCTCGGCGCTGACGTTGCCGGGCTTCGCGGCGGCGGCCGCGGACTGCTTCTCGTCGTTGCGGTCGCTCACACCAACAGGCCCTTCATCTGGTGCGTGGGGGTCGCGGCGAGCGCCGCGGCCTCGGCGGCGCGGGCCGCCTCCTCGCGGTTGACGCCCAGCGGCGCCGACTCGACCTGCTTGCGCAGCTCGAGCACGGAGTTGATGAGCATCTCCGGGCGAGGCGGGCAGCCGGGCAGGTAGATGTCCACGGGGACGATGTGGTCGACGCCCTGGACGATGGCGTAGTTGTTGAACATGCCGCCGGAGGAGGCGCACACGCCCATGGCGATGACCCACTTCGGCTCGGCCATCTGGTCGTAGATGTTGCGGATGACCGGGGCCATCCGGTGGCTCACGCGGCCGGAGACGATCATGAGGTCGGCGTGGCGGGGCGAGGCGCGGAACACCTCGAGCCCGAACCGCGACATGTCGAACCGTGGGGTGCCCGCGGCCATCATCTCGATGGCGCAGCACGCCAGGCCCATCGTGACGGGCCACTGCGACTTGGACCGGCTCCAGCCGACGACCTTCTCGATCGTCGTGAGCATGAAGCCCGACGGGGCCTTCTCTTCGAGTCCCATGTGCTACCTCAGTCCCACTCGAGTCCGCCGCGGCGCCACTCGTACACGTACGGCACCGTGATCAGGAAGATGAAGCCGAGCATGGCCACCAGCCCGAAGGCGGTGAGCTCGGAGAAGGAGACGGCCCACGGGTAGAGGAAGACCACCTCGATGTCGAAGACGATGAAGGTCATCGCGATCAGGTAGTACTTCACCGGGAAGCGTCCGGCGCTCGCCGCGCGGGGTGTCGCCTCGATGCCACACTCGTAGTTGGCGACCTTGATGCGGTTGTACCGCTTGGGGCCGATCATGGCGCTGGCGCCGAGACCACCGAGGGCCATCGCGGCCGCCACCGCTGCCATCACGAGCAGCGGAACAAACGGGTTCGTCATCGTTCCTCCGTACGACTACATGCCAGGGCACCGCGAGGCGCCGGGCCTAAAGGCCCACGGACAGCGTAGAGGGTGACCCCTAGGACGTACGTCCCGACACCCCTCTGCCCCGTCATGACGGCGGCACCATCTTGGTCAACGCGGTGATCAGTCTGTCCATCCAGTCCCCGTCCCGCCGGTCGAAACCGTCCGACAGCAGCTTCATCACGAAGCGCATCAGCGTCGGGCGGGGCAGGCCGTACTTCACGCACAGCCGCATGATCTCCGGACGCTCGATGATGCGGGCGAACACCTGGCCGAGCGTGTAGTAGCCGCCGAGCTCGTCGGCGAGGATCTTGGGGTACGTCCGCAGGGCCTTCTCCTGCTGGTAGTACGTGGGGCGCGCGTGGGCCTGGGCGACGACGTCGGCGGCGAGCCTCCCGGACTGCATGGCGTAGGCGATGCCCTCGCCGTTGAAGGGCGAGACCATGCCGCCGGAGTCGCCGACGAGGAGCAGCCCCTGCGTGTAGTGGGGTTTGCGGTTGAACGCCATGGGCAGGGCCGCGCTGCGCAGCTCGCCCACCTGGTTCTCGGGGGTGAACTCCCACTCGGGCGGCACGTTGCGCATCCACGTCCCGAACATGGCCTTGTAGTCCAGACCGGTCGGCTTCGCCGTCGAGGAGAGCGAGCCGAGCCCGACGTTGACCGTGCCGTCACCGAGGGCGAAGATCCAGCCGTAGCCGGGCATGAGGTTCGACTCGCCGGGTTTGCCGTCCCAAAGTTCCAGGTGCGACTCCATCATCGGGTCGTCGTGGCGCGGGGAGCGGAAGTAGGTGCGCACGGCCACGCCCATGGGCCGGCCCATGTCCTTCTCGATCCCCATCGACGTGGCCAGGCGGGCCGCGACGCCGCCGGCGTCGATCACGACGGGGGCGCGGTAGGTGGCCTCGTCGCCGGACTTGCGGCCGGCGGCGTCCACCGGGCGCGCGGTGACGCCGAGGATGCGACCGGAGCGCTCGTGCCGCACGGGCCCGGTCACCGCCGTCCCCTCCCGAAGGGTGGCGCCGGACCTGACGGCGTGACGCGCCAGGGTCTCGTCGAGGTTCATGCGCGAGCGCGTCAGCCCGTAGGAGGGCATCTCGGCGAGCTCGGGCCAGGGGATCTCGATGCGGTGCCCGGCGCCGAAGGTGCGCAGACCCCAGTTCCGGATCCAGCCGTCCGCCTCCGGGGTGGGCACGCCCATCCGGATGAGTTCCGCGACCGCACGCGGGGTCAGGCCGTCGCCGCAGACCTTGTCGCGTGGGAACGTCCCCTTCTCGAGGACGAGCACCTCGAGCCCGGTCTGGGCGAGGTAGTGGGCCGCGGCGGAGCCGCCGGGTCCGGCCCCGACGACGATGACATCGGCATCGTCGTCAGCGGCGCGCGTGCGCACGGCAGATCCCACGTGATCGTCTCCAGGAGGTGTGGGCCGATGGGCCCGTTCGCACCGAGTCTACAAATCCGGCACGGGACAGTCTTGTTAGGTGGACCTCACTCGGCGGTGCCGGTGCGGGGTGTTGCGTCGTCACAGATCAGGTCGCCCTGGATCAGGAAGGCGTCGCGCGGCGTCGGGCTGTCGCGCGGCGCGGCGTCGAGCCGTCAGTCGGCGGGGCGCACGGCCCGGTGCAGCGCGACGATCCCGCCCGAGAGGTTGCGGTAGGCGACCTGCCGCCAGCCGGCACGCAGCACCGAGGCGGCGAGCTCGCGCTGCGCCTGCCAGCCGACGATCGACTCGGCGAGGTAGGTGTACGCCTCGGTGTTGGAGGACACGGCGGCCGCCATGCGCGGCAGGACCTGACCGAGGTACGTCTCGTAGACGAGGCGGAAGGGCGCCCACGTGGGGCGGGAGAACTCGCAGATCACCAGCCGGCCCCCCGGCCGGGTCACGCGCAGCATCTCGCGCAGGGCCCGCTCGGTGTCCGCGACGTTGCGCAGGCCGAAGGAGATCGTCACGGCGTCGAAGGTCTCGTCGGCGAACGGCAGCGCCATGGCGTCACCGGCCACGAACGGCAGATCGGGGCGGCGGCGCTTGCCGACCGCCATCATCCCGGTGGAGAAGTCGCAGGGGACGACGTCGATGCCCGCGTCGGCGTACTCCTCCGACGACGTGCCGGTGCCGGCGGCGAGGTCGAGGACCCGCTCCCCGGGCCGCGCCCCGACGGCCTTGCGCGTGGCGACCCGCCAGATCCGGTCCTGTCCCAGGGACAGGACGTCGTTGGTGATGTCGTACCGCTTGGCGACGTCGTCGAACATGCCGGCGACCTCGCGCGGCCTCTTGTCCAGGCTGGCTCGGCTCATGGCACTCATCATCCCAGGTGCGGCGGTGGGCCATGCACGTGGCGCGGGGCCCGCGGAAGGCGCCCTGGCCCCGGGGCAGCGCGGAGGGGCACGGCGGTGCGGTTCCCGGCGGCGGCGCACGAGGTGCGCGCGCGGGAATATCCTGGACGGCGATGCTCAGCACCGACCCGGCCGCCGTTCGCCCGTCGCGGCCCTCCGACTTCCGCCCAGCGCGGTTCCGCGACCACACCCCCGACGGGGTCGCGGCGGGCCCCGTCGCGGCGCAGGACCTCCCCGACCTGGTGGTGCGGACCGTTGAGGTCGAGCAGATCGACGACCTCCTCGCCCTGCTCCCCACCGCGGACCCGGCGTCGACCTTCTCGTGGGTCCGGCGCGGCGAGGGCCTGGTCGGTTGGGGCACCGCCCTGCGGGTCGAGACGTCGGGCCCGGACCGCATCGGCGACGCCGACACCTGGTGGTCCCGCGCCGTCGCCCGGATGACGGTGCACGACGACGTCCGGCTGCCCGGCACGGGGCCGGTCGCGTTCGGCTCGTTCTCCTTCGCGGCGGAGTCCACCTCCGGTGGCGTGCTGGTGGTCCCCGCCGTCGTCATCGGCACCCACGAGGGGCGGTCATGGATCACCACCGCGCTGCCCGCGAGCGCCGCCCCGGACGAGAGCGACGCCGTCGACGCCGTCGCCACGATGCCCTCCCCCACCCCCGTCACCGGCCCCGGGCCCGTCTCGTTCCACGACGGCGCGCTGACGGCGGAGGAGTGGACCGCCGCGGTGGCCGCGGTCGTCGAGCGCATCCGGGCGGGCGACGTGTCGAAGGTGGTGCTGGCGCGGGACGTCGTCGCCACGGCCGAGCGCCCGATGGACGTGCGCCACCTGCTCGGCCGGCTGGCCGGGGACTACCCGGGCTGCTGGACGTTCGCCGTCGACCATCTGGTCGGTGCGACGCCGGAGCTGCTGGTCCGGCGGGAGAAGGGCCTCGCGGCAAGCCGCGTCCTGGCGGGGACGATCCAGCGCACCGGCGACGACGCGGCGGACCTGCGCCGCGCCGCCGAGCTCGCCCGGTCGTCGAAGGACCTCGAGGAGCACGACTTCGCGGTCGCCTCGCTCGTGCGTGCGCTGCGGCCGTTCTGCGCGAGCATCAACGTCCCGGATGCGCCGTTCGTGCTGCACCTGCCCAACGTCATGCACCTGGCCAGCGACGTCACCGGGGTGGTCGACGGCTCGTGGCACGCGAGCGGGGACGGCGCCCACCACGCCGGTGACCCGAGCCCGTCGAGCCTGCGCCTCGCGGCCGCGCTGCACCCGACGGCGGCGGTCGGTGGGACCCCCACCACGGAAGCGACCACCATTCTTGCCGAGGCCGAGCGGATGGACCGGGGCCGTTACGCCGGGCCCGTGGGGTGGATCGGTGCCGACGGCGACGGCGAGTGGGGCATCGGCCTGCGCTCGGGCGAGCTCTCGGCGACGAACGTCCGCGAGCTGCGGATCTTCGCCGGGTGCGGCCTCGTGGCCGCCTCCGACCCGGAGTCCGAGCTCGCCGAGACCGAGGCGAAGTTCCGCCCGATGCGGGACGCCCTGCGCGGGTGATCCAGCGTCGCGCCCCGCCCGAGCCGCACGACACCTCGAGCCGCGCGACACCCCGCTCGAGCCGCACGACAAGGCCG
>NZ_JBTSDU010000002.1:0-67744 GCF_054605595.1 Georgenia sp.
CGTGCCGATCCGGTGCTCGGCACGGTGCGCGCCGAGGTGGTCACCTCGACCCGGCCGCTCGCCGCCGTCGGCGACGTCGACCTCGGCGTGGTCGACCAGGGCGAGGCCGTCACCGTCGACGTGCTGGCCGGCGCCGTCAACCCGTTCCCCGAGACGCCGCTGACCCTGCTCGCCGTGACGCCCGAGAGCGGACAGGCCCAGGCCGAGATCGTCGGCGGCCGGGTCGTGGTGACCTCCGGCGCCGGCTACACCGGCAGCGTCGTCGTGCGGACGACCGTGCAGGACGCCACCCTGGACCCGGCGCGGAACGTCGAGGCCCGCGTGCGGATGGAGGTGGCCGGGGCGCCCGACCGCCCCGCACCGCCGCGCGTGGCGGAGGTCCGGGACCGCGCCGTCGTGCTGTCCTGGTCGGCCCCGGCCAGCCCCGGCTCGCCCATCACCGGCTACACCGTGACGTCCAGCGCGGGCAGCGCGCAGTGCGCCACCACCACGTGCACCGTCCCGGGGCTGACCAACGGGACCGAGTACACCTTCACGGTGGCGGCGACCAACGCCGTCGGCAGCTCCGAGCCCTCCGCGCCCTCGGCCCCCGCCCGCCCCGACGTGCGGCCCGCGGCGCCGGCGGCGCCGACGGTGGTCGCCGGCGACGGCGCCCTCGACGTGCGGTGGGCGCGCCCGGAGAACGTCGGCTCGCCGGTGACGCGCTACGACGTCCAGATCTCCCCGGCGGCCGGCTCCGGGCAGGTCGGCGTGACCGGCACGAGCCACACCTGGGCGGGCCTGACCAACGGGCAGGAGTACCAGGTCCGGGTGCGGGCCCACAACGGCGCGCCCGAGCCGTCGGACTGGTCGGCGTGGTCGGCCGGCGCGGTGCCGGCCGGGGTGCCGGGCCGGCCCGCGCAGCCGTCCGTCGACCGCGTCGACAACCCCGTCGCCTCCCAGATCCGCGGTACCTGGTCCGCCCCGTTCGCCAACGGCGACGCGGTCGCCCGGTACCGGGTCTCGATCCTGCGCGACGGTCAGCCGGTCCGGCAGTTCACCACGGCCGAGCGCTCGTTCGTGGCGGATGCCCCGGTCGGTGCCGACTACTCGGTGACGGTCGCGGCCCAGAACAAGGCCGGCTGGGGGCCGGACTCCGTGCCGTCCCGGAGCGTGCGGGCGGGCATCGCGCCGTCGGCGCCGGGCACGCCCGTGGCGAGCGCGACGGGCACGGACGGCGAGGTACGGCTCCAGTACGCCGACCCCGCCGACAACGGCGAGCGGGTCGACCACTACGAGGTCAGCGTCAACGGCGGCACCTGGACCGAGCTCTCGCCGAACCGCAAGGTCGGCGGTCTCACGGACGGCCAGAGCTACTCCTTCCGGGTGCGGGCGTGGAACACCTACGTGTCCCAGCCGTCCCCGGCGTCGGCGTCCGTCGTTCCCTTCGGACCGCTCGGGAAGCCCACCCTGACGGCGACCAGGGACGAGCGGTCCGTGACCCTCGGCTGGTCCGTCGACCCCAACGGTCTCGCGCTCACCTCGGTCGAGCTCCACGTACGTGTCGCGGGCGAGGACTGGGGCGCCTGGCAGAACCTCGGCACGGCCCCCCAGGGGACCCGGACGTTCGCCGCCAGGCCCGGGACGGTCTGGGAGGCCACGCTGCGGGTCACCCGAGGGGACGGCGAGGACGCGTGGGCGTCGACCTCGGCGGCCCCGCGCGCCCCCGGTATCACGGTCCGGGTCGAGCGCCCCGCCGACCCCCCGCTCTGGACGCCGTGCCACCAGTCGCCGAACGACTGCCGTTACATCGACGTCGACTACCGGGACCTCGAGCCGGGGGAGTACACGGTCACGTCGGTGTCCGGCAGCCACTTCCGGATCGAGCGGGACGTCCGGCTCGGCGGCTCGGGCACGTACGATCCCCAGGTGCCCTACCCGTGGCGGAGCGGAACGCTCCAGGTGATCGTGGATGGACCGAGCGGAAGGTTGGAGCACTCTGTCTATGTCGACTGAGTCGCGGACGACGTCCGAGGAGCTGGATGTGCGGCAGCGGGCCGCGCCCGCGCCCGCGGCGCTGTCACGGGAGGACGCCGCCAGGTTCGCGGCGGTCTTCGGCGACGTCGTCGAGAACGTCTCACGCGCCGTCGTCGGCAAGGAGGCGGTGGTGCGGCTGGTGGTGGTGGCGTTGTTCTCGGGTGGTCATGTGCTGCTCGAGGACTATCCCGGCACGGGCAAGACCCAGCTCGCCCGGGCGTTGGGGCAGTCCCTCGACACGACCAGCAGCCGGATCCAGTTCACCCCCGACCTGCTGCCCTCGGACGTCACCGGCGTGTCGATCTTCGACCCGCGCGCACAGACGTTCGACTTCCACCCCGGGCCGGTGTTCGCCTCCGTGGTGCTCGCGGACGAGATCAACCGCGCCTCGCCCAAGACGCAGTCGGCGCTCCTGGAGGTCATGGAGGAGCGGCGCGTCACCGTCGACGGCGTCCCGCACGCCGTGCCCCGGCCGTTCATCCTGCTCGCCACCCAGAACCCCATCGAGCAGGCGGGGACCTACCGGCTGCCCGAGGCCCAGCTCGACCGGTTCCTCATCCGCACGTCGGTCGGCTACCCGGACCACGCCGCGACCGTGCAGATCCTCGCGGGCGCCGCCCAGCGCGACCGGGCCGGCACGCTCGCCCCGGTGATCACCGGGGCGCAGGTGGCGGAGATGGTCGCCCAGGCGGACAACGTGCACGTGGACGTATCGGTCCTCGACTACGTCGCACGCCTGGTGGCGGAGAGCCGGCGGGCGCCCGCCGTGGTCCTGGGGGCGAGCGTGCGCGGCGCGCTGTCCCTCGTGCGCGCCGCCAAGACGTGGGCCGCCGCGAGCGGGCGGAACTACGTCGTTCCCGACGACGTCCAGGCGCTGGTCGTCCCCGTCCTCGCGCACCGGCTGGTGCTGGAGGCCGAGGCGGAGTTCGAGGGCGTCACGACCGACGGCGTGCTCGACGGCGTGCTCGCGAGCGTGCCGCCGCCCGCGGGCCGGCGCGAGGGGGCCGGCTCGCGGTGAGGCTGCCGCCGGTCCCCGCCGGCTGGGGACGCCGGGCCGAGCGGGTCCGCGGGGGCGCCCGGGTGACCGTCCGCGCCCTCACCCCGGTGGGGTGGGCCGGGCTGGTCGGCGTCGTCGTCGCCGGGACCGCCGGGTGGCTCCTGGGCTGGGCCGAGCTGGTGAGCGCGGCGGGTGCGCTGCTGGGGCTGCTCCTGTCGGCCGTCCTCTTCCTCGTGGGCCGGCAACGGTTCGCCGTCGAGCTCCGCCTGGCTCAGGCCCGGGTCGTCGCGGGGGACCGCGCGCTGGGCGCCGTCGTGGTCCGCAATCTGCGGGGCACCCGGGCCGGTGCGGCGCGCATCGAGACACCGGTGGGTGCGGGCGAGGTGACCTTCGTCAGCCCCGCGCTCGGCGCCGCCGGGACGGAGCACGCCTCCCACGAGGAGGTCTTCGCCGTGCCGACCGACCGCCGGGGAGTGATCGCGGTCGGCCCGGTGAGCTCGGTCCGCGGCGACCCGCTCGGCCTGCTGCGCCGCACCGTCGCCTGGACCGATGTGCGGAAGCTGTTCGTCCACCCGCGCACCGTGCGGCTGACGTCGACCGCCGCCGGGTACCTCCACGACCTCGAGGGCCGCCCGTCCCGCGCCCTCACCAGCTCGGACCTGTCCTTCCATGCCCTGCGCGAGTACCAGCGCGGTGACGACCGCCGCTACGTGCACTGGCGCAGCACGGCGAAGGCCGGAACCCTCATGGTCCGCCAGTTCGAGGAGACCCGCCGCTCGCACGTCGTGGTCGCGCTGAGCCGCAACGGCGCCGACTACGCCACGAGCGACGAGCTCGAGACCGCGGTGTCGGCCGCCGCCTCGCTCGGCCTCGAGGCGCTGGCGGAGGAGAAGGACCTCACCGTGCTGACGAGCCACGAGCTCCTGCCGACCACGTCCCGGCGCCGGCTCATGGACGCCCTGACCCGCCTCGTACCGGGGTCGGGCCCCGGCGGTGTGGTGTCGATGGCGCGCACGGTCGCGCGCGACGTGCCGCACGCCTCGGTGGCCGTCCTGGTGTGCGGCTCACCGGTGACCGCCCACGCCCTGCGGGCAGCGGGCGCCGTCCTCCCGCTCGGGGTGCGGGCGCTGGCTCTGCGCGTGGATCCCGCCGCCGAGGCCGGGACCAGCGTGGTCGGCGCCGTGCGCGTGGTGACCGTGCCCTCCCTGGAGGAGCTGCCCCGCACGCTGCGGGGTGCCCTGCGATGAGGATCCGAGCATGACCCCACCGACCGCGAGCTCGCCGGCCGTGGGCGCCGTGCGCACGCTGCGCCCCGTGGCACCTGCTCGCCGGTCCCCGGCGCTCGCCTGGGTGGACGTGGCCGTCCTCGGCACGCTCGTGCTCCTCGCGCTCGCCCCCTTCGCCCCCGTGTTCGGTTCCGGCCGCGCCCTGGTGGCGACGGTCGGCGGCGTGGTGCTCGCCGCCGCGGTCGGCGTCGCCGGGGCGTGGCGCCACTGGTCCGGGCTCACCGTGTCGGCCGTGGGCGTCGTCGTCCTGGCCGCGGGGTCCGCCCTCGTCGCACCGGACACGGCGGTGGGCGGGGTCCTGCCCACCGCCTCGACGTTGGCGGGCGTGGCCCAGGGCGTGCTGACCGCCTGGGGCGACGTGCTCGCGCTGACCCCGCCGGTAGGGATCCGCGGGGGCGTCCTGGCGGTGCCCTACCTCCTGGCGTTCGTCACCACGCTGGTGGCGGTGACGGTGGCGCTGCGGACCGCGCGGTCGGTGCCGGCACTGATCGCTCCTGCTTTCGCCCTGGTGGCGGCGGTCCTGCTGGCCACCTCCGAAACCGGCTCCGCCGCCGTCACCGGTGTCGTCGCCGCCCTGACCGCGGTGGTGTGGGGCAGCTGGCGCACCGGCCACGCCCGTCCCGACCGGTGGGTCCCCCTCGGCGCGATGATGCTGGTGGGTGTGCTCCTCGGGACCGGCGCCGGCCTCGCCTCCGGCGCCTCGGGCACGCTCACCGGCGGTGCCCGCCTGGTGCTGCGCGACCACCTGACACCACCCGCGGACGTCCACCGGTACCCGAGCCCGCTCGCCGGCTACCGGAGCTTCGTCAAGGACCACGGGGACGACGCGCTGCTCACCGTCGAGGGTCTGCCCGCCGGTGCACCCGTGCGTCTCGCCGTGCTGGACACCTACGACGGGACGGTGTGGGCCGTCTCCGACGGCGCCGCGACCGGCTCCGGGGAGTTCCGCCGCGTCGGCGAGCGGATCGAGCCCGACCCGGTCGGGGGCGTCCGCGAGATCGACGTCGCCGTGGGGGACTACGCCGACGTCTGGGTCCCCATGGTCGGCCGGCCCTTCGACCTCGACTTCACCGGCGGCGCCGAGCGGCTGAACGGCCGGCTCTTCGTCAACCGGGAGACGGGGACCGGGGTCGTGCCGGCCGGGCTGTCGACGGGCGACACCTACCGCCTCCGCGTCGCACTGGCGGCCACCCCGTCGACGTCCGCGCTCACGGGTGCCCCGATCGCGCGGGTCGAGCTCCCACCCGCCGGGTACCCGGACTCGGCCGCGACGGCGGCGGGGCGGCTGACCTCCGGTGCCACCACCCCGCTCGCACGGATCCAGGCCCTCGAGGCGGGGCTGCAGCAGGGGTACTTCTCGCACGGCCTCGAGGGCGACACCCCGTCTCTCGCCGGGCACGGCGCGGCACGCATCGACGCCCTGCTCACCGGTGAGGCGATGGTCGGCGACGCCGAGCAGTACGCCGCGGCGATGGCCCTCATGCTCCGGACCATGGACATCCCCTCGCGCGTGGTGCTCGGCTTCGAGGCGCCGCAGGCGGGGGAGAGCGTCACGCTGACCGGGGCGGACCTCACCGCCTGGGTCGAGGTGCCCTTCGTGGGGCACGGCTGGGTCCCGTTCCACCCCACGCCCGACGCGGACCGCATCTGGCAGTCGGAGACGACCGAGCCCCAGGACCAGGCCCAGCCCCAGGTGCTGCAGCCCCCACCACCGGTGCCCGACCCGCCCGACGCGCCGCGCACCGCTCGTGAGCGCGGCACACCGGAGGCGGACGAGCCCGACCCGCAGACCGGGTGGGGACCGGGCGCCGTCGCCGCCGTCGCCGGCGGTGGTGTGCTCCTCCTCCTGCTCTCCCCGCTGCTGGGGGTGCTGGCGCTCAAGGGGCGCCGGCGCGCACGGCGCCGCACGCGGGGTGGCCCGGCGGACCAGATCGCCGGCGGCTGGGACGAACTCGTGGACGCCGTGACGGATCTCGGGGTGCCGCCGAGCCCGACCGCCACCCGGCGCCAGGCGGCCGGGCAGATGGCCGCGACCCTCGGCGACCCTGGGCGACCCGCGTCCGGTGCCCTCGTCCTGGCGGAGCGTGTCGATGCCGGCACATTCGGGCCCGACGAGCCCGACGAGGCGACGATCGGCGACTTCTGGGCCGAGGTCGGCGCCGCGCTCGGCGGGCTACGACGCCGGGTCGGCCGCCGGCGCTGGTGGCGCTCCCGGCTCTCCGTCCGCTCGCTGCGGCGCCGGTGACCGGACCGCTCCCCACCGCGCCGCGGCACGGTGCAGAAGGCCCGGGCGCCCGGCGATGCACCGACCAAGGCACCCGACGATCGGGCAGCTACGCGGGTCAGCGCACGGATGGGGAGTTCTCCCCGTCCGAGGAGGGCGACATCTGCGGCCCACCCAGGTAGAAATGACACCGAGGGATCCGCCGGGTGACCGGCGGGAGAACCCCCGGGCGTTCGGCCGGGTGTGGCCACGACCGGGAGGATGACGTCGCTTGCAGGGGGCGCGACGTCATCCTCCCGGTCCTCACGCCCGGGCAGCGCTGACCGACGCGTCGGCGACGCCGTCCGATCCCTGGGCAGCGTGACGCGCACCGTCCTCGCGCGCTAACCTCCTTCCGTGCGCATGGCTCGCCCCGAGCAGCAGGGGCTGCTCCTTCCGTGCCGCGACGAGGCCAACTGAGGCCGGCTCCTCGTCGCGGCGCTCGTCGTGCCTGGCCCATCGCACGCACCAGGGACGAGGAAGACCGATGAAGACCCAGCACCACATCTCCGCACAGACCCCCTCCGGTATGCCGATCACCAAGTACCGGCCCTTCCAGGAGACCAACCCCGTCGACCTGTCCGACCGGCGGTGGCCCACCCGACGCACCACCGCGGCGCCGCGGTGGCTCTCGACCGACCTGCGCGACGGCAACCAGGCGCTCATCGAGCCCATGGACGCCGCGCGCAAGCGCCGCATGTTCGACCTGCTCGTCTCCATCGGCTACAAGGAGATCGAGATCGGCTTCCCGGCGGCCTCACAGACCGACTTCGACTTCGTCCGCTCGCTCGTCGAGGACGGTGCGGTGCCCGAGGACGTCACGGTCTCGGTCCTGACGCAGTCCCGCCCCGAGCTCATCCACCGCACGATCGACTCCATCGTCGGGTTCCACCGTGCCACCGTGCACCTGTACAACGCCACGGCGCCCGTCTTCCGCGACATCGTCTTCCGCAACGACCGCGAGGCCACCAGGGAGCTCGCCGTCTCCGGCACCCGCGAGGTGCTCGCCCACGCCGAGAAGGTGCTCGGAGACGACACGGTCTTCGGCTACCAATACTCCCCGGAGATCTTCGTCGACACCGAGATCGACTACGCCCTGGAGGTCTGCGAGGCCGTCATGGACGTGTGGCAGCCCGAGCCCGGCCGCGAGATCATCCTCAACCTGCCGGCCACGGTCGAGCGCGCCACCCCCAACGTGTACGCGGACCAGATCGAGTGGATGAGCCGCAATTTCACCCGCCGCGAGCACATCGCCGTGTCCGTCCACCCGCACAACGACCGTGGCACCGGCGTCGCCGCCGCCGAGCTGGCGATGCTCGCCGGCGCCGACCGTGTCGAGGGGTGCCTGTTCGGCCAGGGGGAGCGCACCGGCAACGTCGACCTCGTCACCCTGGGGCTGAACCTGTACAGCCAAGGCATCGACCCGATGATCGACTTCTCCGACATCGACGAGGTGCGCCGGACGGTCGAGTCCTGCACCCAGATGGACGTTCACCCGCGCCACCCCTACGGCGGGGACCTCGTCTACACCTCGTTCTCGGGCTCCCACCAGGACGCCATCAAGAAGGGCTTCGAGGTCCGTGCCGAGCAGGTCTCGGCCGCGCACGGCGACGAGCGCGCCGTCGTCTGGACGCTGCCGTACCTGCCGATCGACCCCAAGGACGTCGGGCGCAGCTACGAGGCCGTGGTGCGCGTGAACTCCCAGTCCGGCAAGGGCGGCGTCGCGTACCTGCTGTCCTCCACCCGGCACCTCGACCTGCCGCGGCGCCTGCAGATCGAGCTCTCCGGCATCGTGCAGAAGCACACCGACGCCTACGGCGGTGAGATCGACGCCGAGCAGCTGTGGTCGATCTTCGCCGACGAGTACCTCCCGCACACGGCCGCGATGGGGCTGGAGCCCTGGGGCCGGTACGCGCTCAAGGGCACCACGGTGACGACGGCGGGGGAGGGCACCGACGCGGTCCTGACCGTCACGCTCGTCGAGGACGGCGAGGAGAAGGTCGTCGCCGCCACCGGCAACGGACCGATCGACGCGTTCGTCAACGCGTTCGGCGACGTCGGGGTGGAGGTCGGCGTGCTCGACTACGCCGAGCACGCGCTCTCCGAGGGTGGGGACGCGACGGCGGCCGCCTACGTCGAGTGCGAGGTGGACGGCCAGGTGCTGTGGGGCGTGGGCATCGACCCATCGACCATGACCGCCTCCTTCAAGGCGATCGTGTCGGCCGTCAACCGGGCCCGCCGCTGAGGGTGGGGGTACCGCCCGGGCGGCACGGCCGGTGCGTGGGGTGCGCGTGCCGCGCCGGGCGAGCCCCCGGCGCGGCTGCCGGGCCCGCGCGCCGGGACCTGGGATGATGGCGCGGTGAAGCTCTACCGGGACGAGGCTGTGGTGCTGCGCGGCCACAAGCTCGGTGAGGCCGACCGCATCATCACGCTGCTCACCCGTGAGCACGGGCAGGTCCGGGCCGTCGCCAAGGGGGTGCGGCGCACCTCGAGCAAGTTCGGTGCCCGGCTCGAGCCCTTCGGCGTCATCGACGTCCAGCTCCACCGTGGGCGCAATCTCGACACCATCACCCAGGTGGAGACGATCGCGCCCTACGGGCGCCAGATCGCCGTCGACTACTCGCTCTACACGACGGGCACCGTGATGGTCGAGACGGCCCAGCGGCTCACCGAGATCGAGCGTGAGCCCGCCCCGCAGCAGTACCTGCTGCTCATCGGTGCGCTGCACGCTCTCTCCACCCGGCGCCACGCACCCTCGCTCGTGCTCGACTCCTACCTGCTGCGCTCCCTCGCGGTGGCCGGCTGGTCCCCGAGCTGCTACGACTGCGCCCAGTGCGGGGCCGCAGGCCCGCACCGCAGCTTCAACCCTTCGCTCGGCGGGGCGCTCTGCGACATCTGCCGCACCCCCGGCTCCGCCTCGCCCGCGCGCGCGACGATCGCGCTCCTCGGGGCGCTGCTCTCCGGCGACTGGGCCGTGGCCGACGCCTGCGACGGCCGCGGCCGTCGGGAGGCCTCCGGACTGGTGGCCGCCTACCTGCAGTGGCACCTGGAACGGCAGCTCCGGTCCCTGCGGCTGGTCGAGCGCGCATGAGCGGGCCGGTCCGATGACCAGTCCCGTCCCGCCGCCGCCACACCCCTCGGGCGAGCGGGCGCCGACGATCGACCGCCGATTCGTGCCCCGGCACGTCGCCGTCGTCATGGACGGCAACGGCCGATGGGCGAACGCCCGCGGTCTACCACGGGTCGAGGGTCACAAGGCCGGCGAGGCAGCGCTGCTCGAGGTCGTCGCGGGGGCCATCGAGGTCGGTGTCACCCACGTCTCCGCCTACGCCTTCTCCACCGAGAACTGGAAGCGGTCCCCGGAGGAGGTGCGCTTCCTCATGGGGTTCAACCGTGACGTGCTGCACCGCCGCCGCGACCAGATGGACGCCTGGGGCGTGCGGGTGCGCTGGGCCGGGCGCCGGCCCCGGCTGTGGCGCTCGGTGATCGGCGAGCTCGAACGCGCCGAGGAGCAGACCAGGCACAACACGGTGTGCACGCTGACCATGTGCGTCAACTACGGAGGCCGGGCCGAGATCGCCGACGCCGCCCGCGAGATCGCCCGCGAGGTCGCGGCCGGCCGGCTGGACCCGGAGCGGGTCACCGAGCGCACCGTGGCCCGGCACCTCGACGAGGCCGACCTGCCCGACGTCGACATGTTCCTGCGCACCGGCGGCGAGCGGCGGATGAGCAACTTCCTGCTCTGGCAGTCGGCCTACGCCGAGATGGTCTTCATCGAGGACGCCTGGCCGGACGTGGACCGACGGACCCTGTGGCGGGCGGTGGAGACCTACGCCCGCCGCGACCGCCGCTACGGCGGCGCCGTGGACCGGCCGACGTCCGATCCCGCGCGGTGACCACTCCGCGGAGTGCGATACCCCCGATCATGAGGCCTTGACAGGGTCACCTCGTGACGGGAGGGTGCTCTGGTGGTGACGGGTCACCTCCAGGGTGCGGGTCGCCACACGGCCCGACGACCCAACCGGTCGACCTCGTCCCAGGGAGCAGACATGTCGACGACCGAAGGGCAGCAAGCCCCAGCCCCGCTCTTCACGCCGGGGGCGCACATCGCCGATCCGTCGGCCCTCGGGCTGGGTGCATTCGCCCTGACGACCTTCGTGCTGAGCGTCGTGAACGCGGGCATCGTGCCGGCCACCGTCGAGCCGACGGTGTTCGGCCTCGCGCTGGCCTACGGTGGGCTGGCCCAGCTGACCGCCGGGATGTGGGAGTTCGCCAAGGGCAACACCTTCGGCGCGACGGCGTTCAGTTCGTTCGGCGCGTTCTGGATCTCGTTCTGGTGGCTGACCGGGCACACCGACCTCAGCGGGGCCGGCGAGGACGCGGCCAAGGGTGTCGGCCTCTACCTGCTGGCCTGGGGGATCTTCACGCTCTACATGACCGTGGCGGCGCTCCGGACCAACGTGGCGGTGCTCGTGGTGTTCGTGCTGCTGACCATCACCTTCTTCCTCCTTGCCATCGGAGAGTTCAGCGGGTCTGCCGGGCTGGGCAAGGCCGGCGGCTATGTGGGGATCCTGACCGCCATCGTGGCCTGGTACGCGTCGTTCGCGGTCGTCACCGCCTTCACGTTCAAGAAGCAGATCCTGCCCATCGGCCCGCTCGGGGTGGGCCGATGACCCTTGCCCAGCCCGTGTGTTGACAGCTGAGACCGGTCGGAACGATCCGAGGCCCGTGCGCCCGCCGCACCCTAGGAGGAGAAAAATGAGCAACGCCGAGTTGTCGAACCTGCTCCATGAGACCCGGAGCTTCGAACCACCTGCCGAGCTGGTGGCGCACGCGAACGTGACGGCGGAGGCCTACGCGGAGGCCCAGGAGGACCGGCTGGCCTTCTGGGGCAAGCAGGCCGAGCGGATCACCTGGGCGGAGCCGTTCACCGAGGTCCTGGACTGGAGCGACGCGCCGCACGCGAAGTGGTACACCGGAGGCAAGTTGAACGCGGCGTACAACTGCCTGGACCGGCATGTGGAGAACGGGCTCGGCGACCGGGTCGCCTACCACTTCGAGGCGGAGAACGGTGACCAGCGGGACATCACGTACGCCGAGTTGCTCGCGCAGGTCTGTCAGGCGGCCAACGGGCTGATCGAGCTGGGGGTCAAGGCCGGCGACCGGGTGGCCATCTACATGCCGATGATCCCCGAGACGGTGGTCGCGATGCTGGCCTGCGCGCGTCTCGGCGCCCCGCACACGGTGATCTTCGCGGGCTTCTCCGCAAAGTCAATCGAGGACCGGGTCAAGGACTGCGGTGTCGAGGTCGTGATCACGGCGGACGGAGCGAACCGCCGCGGCAAGGCGTCGGCTCTCAAGTCGACGGTGGACGAGGCCGTGGCCAAGTGCCCGGGCGTGCGCAAGGTCCTGGTGGTCAAGCGCACCGGTCAGGACGTCGCCTGGAACGACGACGTGGACGTGTGGTGGAGCGACGTGGTCGAGCACCAGAGCACCGAGCACCAGTGCGAGTTCTTCGATGCCGAGCACCCGTTGTACATCATCTACTCCAGCGGCACCACCGGTAAGCCCAAGGGCGTGCTCCACACCACGGGTGGCTACATGGTCGGGGTGTCCTACACGCACTGGGCGGTGTTCGACCTCAAGGCGGACAAGGACGTGTTTTGGACCGCGGCCGACGTCGGCTGGGTCACCGGCCACTCCTACATCGTCTACGGCCCGCTGGCCAACGCCACGACCTCGGTGCTCTACGAGGGCACCCCGGACACCCCGCACCAGGGCCGCTGGTGGGAGATCATCCAGAAGTACGAGGTCAGCATCCTGTACTGCGCGCCGACGGCGATCCGCACCTTCATGAAGTGGGGCCGGCAGATCCCGGAGAAGTTCGACCTGTCCTCGCTGCGCCTCATCGGGTCGGTCGGCGAGCCGATCAACCCCGAGGCCTACATGTGGTACCGCGAGGTCATCGGTGGCAACAACTGCCCGGTCGTCGACACCTGGTGGCAGACCGAGAACGGCATGATCCTGATCAGCCCGCTGCCGGGCGTGACGGCGGGCAAGCCGGGGTCGGCGATGACGCCGCTGCCGGGCGTGACCGCGGCGATCTACAATGAGGCGGGCAAGCCCGTCGACAAGGGTGGCGCCGGCTACCTGGTGATCACCGAGCCGTGGCCCGCGATGCTGCGCACCCTGTGGGGTGACGACGAGCGCTACCAGGAGACCTACTGGTCGCGGTTCCCGGGTGTCTACTTCAGCGGTGACGGCGCCAAGCTCGATGAGGACGGCGACTACTGGCTGATGGGCCGGGTCGACGACGTGATGAACGTGTCCGGCCACCGGATGTCCACCACCGAGATCGAGTCGGCGCTGGTGTCGCACCCGATGGTCGCCGAGGCGGCCGTGGTCGGTGCTGCCGAGGCGACGACCGGTCAGTCGATCGAGGCGTTCGTCATCCTGCGCGAGAGTGCCCACGGCGGGGGCGACGACGTGGTCGCCGAGCTGCGCGACCACGTGGCCAAGCAGATCGGCGTGATCGCCAAGCCGCGTTCGATCATGGTGGTGCCCGACCTGCCCAAGACGCGTTCCGGCAAGATCATGCGCCGCCTGCTCAAGGACGTGGCGGAGAACCGGGAGCCGGGTGACGCCACCACGCTGGCCGACTCCTCGGTGATGGACCTCATCCAGGAGAAGCTCGCCAGGCAGCCCAGCGACGAGGGCTGACCGGCGCCGGCACGGCTCGACGTCGACGCGCCTGGCTCGGCGCTGAGGCGTCCTCGGCGCTGCGGCGTCGCGGGTCAGTCCTGCGACATCCGGCCGGGCGTGGGGTGGGGTGCGTCGCGATCGGTCGCCGTCGGGTTCACCAGGACGGCGACCTCGTGGGCCCGGGTGTGGCGCCGCCGCACGGCCACGGTCGCCACGATGACGATCGCGGCGGCGGCCAGGCCGGCCAGGCCCCAGGGGGAACCGGCGGCCGCGGCCAGCGCGGCCTCCCAGACGGCGAAGCCGATGGTGGAGTAGATCGCGGCCCACGCCAGCGCCCCCGGGATCTGGGCGAGGGAGAACCGGGGCCAGCTGATCCGCAGCACGCCCGCCCCGGCCATCACCATGGTCTGGAAGCCCACCGTCAGATAGGCGAAGGGCACCACGACCAGCCCCCACCGGCGGATCGCCTCGATGCCACGCTCCGCCCCCTCACCCTGCAACCACCGGTGCGCCCGCAGGCGCCACCCGTACGTCGGGTGGACGCGGCTCAGGGTCTGCTCCGTGACGACCCGGCCGGCCCAGTAGGTGGCCTGGCCGCGCACCGTCGCCCCGAGGTAGAGGAAGGCGAAGAGCAGCCAGAAGGGCAGGCTGGCGAGGAAGTCGAGCATGGGCGCTCCGCGCGGGTCGCAGGGTCAGGACGGGTACTGCTCGGTGGCGCACTCGCCGCACGTGCCGAACAGCTCGGCGTGGTGGTCGACGTCGACGAAGCCGTGCTGCTGCGCCACCTGGCTCGCCCAGCGCTCCACCGGTGCCCCCTCCACCTCGACGGTACGGCCGCACTCGCGGCACACCAGGTGGTGGTGGTGCTGCTGCTTGACGCAGCGCCGGTACAGGCTCTCGCCGTCGTCGATGCGCAGGACGTCGACCTCGCCCGCCTCGGCGAGCGACTGCAGCGTCCGGTACACGGTGGCCAGGCCCACGGATTCGCCCGCGGCGCGGAGCATCTCGTGGAGCTGCTGCGCGCTTCTGAAGTCCTCGGTCTGCTCCAGCAGCCCGCTGACGGCGGAGCGCTGCTTCGTCATCCGCAACATCACACCGCCTCCCTGACCTGGACGTCATCCTCGACGTCCAGGTGCGGATCCGTGGCCGAGGGCCGACGCCCCAGCAGCGGACGCACCACCGATACTACGGCGTAGACGCCGATGGCGAGGATGACGATCGTCGCACCGGGCGAGAGCGGGTAGAAGTATGTGATCGACAGACCGGTCACCGTCACCACCACGCCGACGCCCATCGCCACCGCCATCGTGCGCCGGAACGAGGAGACCACCAGCTGCGCGATCGCGACGGGCACGATCATGAGTGCCGACACCAGCAGCACCCCGACCACGCGCATCGCCACCGAGACGGTGAGCGCCGCCAGGACGGCCACCGTGAGGTTGAGCACGCGCACGGGGAGCCCGGACGCCCGGGCGAACTCCTCGTCGTGGGACAGCGAGAACAGCGCGGGGCGCAGCCCGACGCCGATGCCGAGGATGAGCGCCGCGAGCGCCACGGTGGTCCACAGGTCGAGCGTGGTCACCGTCGAGA
Source organism: Georgenia sp. (assembly GCF_054605595.1). Taxonomy (NCBI): domain Bacteria; kingdom Bacillati; phylum Actinomycetota; class Actinomycetes; order Allobogoriellales; family Allobogoriellaceae; genus Georgenia; species Georgenia sp. The sequence goes on from NZ_JBTSDU010000002.1 coordinate 14,855, forward strand.
TCGAGCCGAAGAGGTACCCGGTGAGCGTGGCGGCGGTGCCACCGGCGAGCCCCATGAGCAGCACGCCACCGGCGATGCCGCCGTAGAAGAGGAGCGCGAGGGCGACGTCGCCGCTCGTCTTGCCGCGCTCGCGCACCACCTCCACGAGCACCGCACCGACGATCGCCGCGGCGACGGCACCGGGCACAGCCAGGGCGTCGCGCTGGGTGAGCCCGGCCACGTTGCCCACGAGCCAGCCGGCGGCGACGCCGGTCAGCGCCATGTGACCGATGCCGTCGCCGAGCAGGGCGAGGCGCCGCTGCACGAGGTAGGTGCCCACCACCGGGGCGGCGAGGCCCACCAGCAGCGCCACGATCAGCCCGCGCTGCATGAGCGGGCTGGCGAGCATGGTCGTGAGGGTGTCGAGGGCGGTCATCACCACTCCGAGGAGAGATCGGGGGCCGTGGGGGCCGACGGGAGGTCGTTGCCGTGCTCGTGGTCGTGGTCGTGCGCCGGGTCGTCGTGGCCCGCGGCGGGCTGCGGTGGGGCGCCGTCGTGGACGACGCGGCCGTGCCTGAGCACGACGGCCCGCTGCACCAGCCCGGCCAGCTCGCCCAGCTCGTGCAGCACGACGAGGAGGGTCACGCCGCGCTCGCGCAGGCCGGTGAGCGTGCCGGCGAGCGCCTCCTTCGAGGTCCGGTCGATGCCGGCGAGCGGCTCGTCGAGGATGAGGAGGTCGGGGCGTCGCACCAGGGCGCGCGCGATGAGCACCCGCTGCTGCTGGCCGCCGGAGAACGTCTGCACGCTCTCCCGCGCCCGGTGGGCCAGGCCCACCTCGTCCAGCGCCTCGAGCGCCCGACGGCGGGCATCGCGTGGGGGGCGCAGGCGGCGGTTGTCCAGGAGCCCGGTGGTCACGACCTCGAGGGCCGTTGCCGGGACGCCCGCGGTGGCCGTGACGCGCTGGGGCGCGTAGCCGATGCGGTGCCACGGCAGCTCCCGGCGCGGCCCGGCCAGATCGTGGCCGAAGAGGCGAACGGAGCCGTGGATCGGCACCACGCCGACGAGCGCCTTCACGAGGGTGGACTTGCCGGAGCCGTTGGCCCCCAGCAGGGCCACCATCTCGCCCAGCCCCACGGTGAGGGCGACGTCCCGGAGGATGGGGGCGGAGCCGAGCACGACGCTGAGGTCGCGGGTGATGATCGGGTGGTCCACGGGCGTCCATGCTTCCACGCCGGGGGTGGACCGTGACCCGGCGGCGGGCAGGGTGCTCATGCGCATGTCAGCGCCTCGCGCAGCGCGGCGAGGTTCTCGCGCATGACCTGCTGGTAGTCCTTCGTGTCGTCGACCAGACCCTCGACGGGGTCGAGCACGGCGGCCGCCACGCCGAGGTCGGCGGCGAGCGTCTCGGCGACCTGGGAGCTGACCAGCGACTCGGTGAACACCGTGGTCACCCCCTTGGCCCGCACGACAGCGGCGATCTCGGCCAGCCGGGCGGGTGAGGGCTCGGTCTCCGGGTCGAGGCCGGCGATGCCGATCTGCTCGAGGTCGTAGGTCTCGGCGAGGTAGCCGAAGGCCTCGTGCGAGACGACGATCGTCCGGCGCTCGCACGAGGCGAGGCCGTCCCGGAACTCGGTGTCGAGCGCGGCGAGCTCGTCGCGCAGCCGCGCGGCGTTCGCGGCGTACCCGGCGGCTCCGTCGGGGTCGACGACGGAGAGGGCGTCGGCGACGTCCCCGGCGACCGCCCCCAGGCGTACGGGGTCGAGCCACAGGTGCGGTTCAGCCGTCTCGAGGTCGGCACGCGTGGCGGCGTCGACCACGTGCTGGGGCGAGGTCTGCTCGACACCGTCGTCGACGGCGGGCTGGAACCCGGAGAGATAGACGACGAGGTCCGCGGCCCCGAGCTGCGCGACGGCACGGGGGGAGAGCTCGAGGTCGTGCGGCTCGGCGCCCGGGGGGGTGAGCGAGGTGACGTCGACCCGGTCACCGCCGACCTGCTCCGTGACGTACTGCAACGGGTAGAACGACGCCAGCGCCGTGACGCCGCCGTCGTCGTCCGAGGAGCCCGTCTGCCCGCCGCCGCACGCGGCGAGGGTCACGGTCGTGGCCAGGAGGGTCGCGACGGTCGCCGCAGCTCGATGCTTCATGATGATCATTCTCAACTGAACCGAGAATGGGTGTCAAACTCGTGGGTGTGACGTGCGCCGCACCACCGTCCGGCGGGCGGTCCGGCGCATGGTGATCGTGCCCGGCGTCGGTAGGTTGGGCCAGTGGAACGGACCGGCGCACGTCGGCCCACGTGAACTCCCGTGCCAGCCAGGTGCGGGTCCGCACCAGCAACCGGAGTGATCTACCGTGGCCGCACCCTCGCGCCTGGACAACGTCATCAACCTCGCCAAGCGGCGCGGCTTCGTCTTCCCCTCGGGAGAGATCTACGGCGGCACCCGCTCCGCGTGGGACTACGGGCCCCTGGGTGTCGAGCTGAAGGAGAACATCAAGCGCCAGTGGTGGCGGAACATGGTCACCTCCCGCGACGACGTCGTCGGCCTCGACTCCTCCGTGATCCTCCCGCGGCAGGTCTGGGTGGCCTCGGGCCACGTCGGCGTCTTCACCGACCCGCTCACCGAGTGCCTGAGCTGTCACCGGCGTTTCCGCGCCGACACGATGGCCGAGGAGTACGAGGAGAAGAAGGGCCGCGCCCCCGAGAACGGGCTCGCGGACATCGCCTGCCCCAACTGCGGCACCCGCGGGCAGTGGACCGAGCCGCGCGACTTCAACATGATGCTCAAGACGTACCTCGGCCCGGTCGAGGACGAGTCCGGCCTGCACTACCTCCGGCCCGAGACGGCGCAGGGCATCTTCGTCAACTTCGCCAACGTCATGACCTCGGCGCGGAAGAAGCCGCCGTTCGGCATCGGCCAGATCGGCAAGTCCTTCCGCAACGAGATCACCCCCGGCAACTTCATCTTCCGCACGCGCGAGTTCGAGCAGATGGAGATGGAGTTCTTCGTCGAGCCCGGCACGGACGAGCGGTGGCACCAGTACTGGATCGACGCCCGGACGCAGTGGTACACCGACCTGGGCATCGACGCCGCCAACCTGCGCCACTACGAGCACCCGCAGGAGAAGCTCTCCCACTACTCCACGCGCACGGTGGACATCGAGTACCGGTTCGGTTTCCAGGGCAGCGAGTGGGGCGAGCTCGAGGGCGTCGCGAACCGCACGGACTTCGACCTCACGACCCACGCCGAGCACTCGGGCCAGGACCTCAGCTACTTCGACCAGGCCAAGAACGAGCGGTGGGTGCCGTACGTGATCGAGCCGGCCGCCGGTCTGACCCGTTCGCTCATGGCGTTCCTCGTCGAGGCCTACACGGAGGACGAGGCCCCCAACACCAAGGGCGGCGTCGACAAGCGCACCGTGCTCAAGCTCGACCCGCGCCTGTCCCCGGTCAAGGCCGCGGTGCTGCCGCTCTCCCGCAACGAGCAGCTCTCGCCCGTGGCGAAGGACCTCGCCGCCGAGCTGCGCCGGCACTGGAACGTGGAGTTCGACGACGCAGGCGCCGTCGGCCGCCGCTACCGCCGCCAGGACGAGATCGGCACACCGTTCTGCATCACGGTGGACTTCGACTCCCTCGAGGACCAGGCCGTCACCGTGCGCGAGCGGGACACGATGGCCCAGGAGCGCATCGGTCTGGACAAGGTCCGCGGCTACCTCGCCGAGCGGCTCCTCGGGGCCTGACCGGATGGCCCACTCACACGCCCACAGCGGCGAGGCCCTCGCCCCCGCGGAGTCCCGCCAGGTGCGGTGGATCCTCACCGCGCTCGTCGTGCCGCTGCTGGTCGCCACGGTCGTGGGGCTGGTGGCGCTGTGGCCGCGTGGCGAGTCGCCCGTCGGTTCGATGCCGCTGGCCGGCACCGGCATGACGGTCGAGACGGGCACCGTCGTCGAGGTCCTCGCGGCCGACGCCCCCGACGGCCAGATCCGTGTCGAGCTCGCCTCCGGCGCGGGGGCGGGGCAGGTCATACCGGTCCAGGTCCCGCCGGAGATCATGGCGAACGGCATGGGCGTGGGTGACGAGCTGCGGCTGATGTTCACGCCGCAGGCCATGGGCACGGGCAGCCCGTACGTGTTCTGGGACTTCGAGCGCTCGACGCCGGTGGGGGCCCTCGCGCTGGTCTACGCCGTCGTCGTCCTCGCCGTCGCCCGGTGGCGCGGCCTGACGGCGATGCTCGGCCTCGGCACCTCCCTCGCCGTCATCGTCGTCTTCGTCCTGCCCGCGCTCATGCTCGGTTCGCCGCCCCTCGCGGTGGCGCTGGTCGGTTCCGGGGCGATGCTCTTCCTCTCCCTCTACCTCGCGCACGGCATCTCGATCCGGACGACGACGGCGCTGCTGGGCACGTTCATCGGGCTGGGGATCACCGTGGCGCTCGCGACGTGGGGCACCCGCGCCGCCAACCTCACCGGCACGAGCTCGGACCAGGCGCTCGTGCTCTCGACGATGTTCCCCGGCCTCTCGCTCTCGGACCTGCTGCTGTGCGGGATCGTCATCGCCGGGCTCGGCGCCCTCAACGACGTGACGATCACCCAGGCGTCCGCCGTCTGGGAGCTCCACGGCGCCAACGCGTCGCTGTCCCGGACGCGGCTCTTCGCGCAGGGCATGCGTATCGGCCGGGACCACATCGCCTCCACCGTGTACACGCTCGCGTTCGCCTATGTCGGCACGGCGCTGCCGGTACTGCTCGTGGCCTCGATGATGGACCGGCCCGTGCTCGACACGCTGATGGCGGGGGAGATCGCGGAGGAGATCGTGCGCACGCTCGTCTCCTCCATCGGGCTGGTGCTCGCGATCCCGGCGACCACCGGTATCGCCGCGCTGCTCGTGCGGCGGGCGGCCGTACGGGGCGGCACCGCGCAGCGCGCCGGAACCGCGGAGCGCACCGACACCGCTTACGTGATCGCGGCGGCGCGCGGTACCGCAGCGCGCACGGGCCCGGCGGAGGCCGGCGCATCGCACAGCTGATCGCACGCACCCGCGCGCGGCGTCGGGGACAATGACCCGGTGAACGCGCTGCGGATCGGATCCGTGACCCTGGGCAGCCCCGTCGTCCTGGCTCCCATGGCCGGGGTGACGAACTCGCCGTTCCGGCGCCTGTGCCGGGAGGCGGGGCTGGCCGGCCTCACGCCGGGCGAGGACGCCCCGCCGGGGGGTGCGTCCGCGTCGGCGGCCTCGGCGGCGGCGGTCTCGTCCACGGCGGCGGCGGCCCCGGGGGCGGGGCCGCGTGGCACGTACGCGCCAGCCGGCCTCTACGTCACCGAGATGATCACCTCCCGCGCCCTCGTCGAGCGCACACCGGAGACGATGCGCATGATCACTCCGGACCCGGAGGAGCCCGTCCGCTCGGTCCAGCTCTACGGCGTCGACCCCGCCACCATCGCTGCCGCGGTGCGGATCCTCGTCGCCGAGGACCGGGCCGACCATATCGACCTCAACTTCGGCTGCCCGGTGCCCAAGGTCACCCGCAAGGGCGGCGGCGCCGCCCTGCCGTGGAAGCGCGACCTCTTCGACACCATCGTGACCGACGCCGTCGCCGCCGCCCGGGACGCCTCCGCCGGGCGCGACCACGAGGTCCCGGTCACCGTGAAGATGCGGATGGGCATCGACGCCGACCACCTCACCTACCTGGACGCGGGCCGCCTCGCCGAACGGGCCGGTATCGCCGCCGTCGCGCTGCACGCCCGCACGGCCGCGCAGCACTACTCCGGCCAGGCGCAGTGGGAGGCGATCACCCGTCTCAAGGAGGCGATGACGTCCGTACCGGTGCTGGGCAACGGGGACATCTGGGCCGCGGAGGACGCCCTGGACATGATGGCGCGCACCGGGTGCGACGGCGTCGTCGTCGGCCGCGGCTGCCAGGGCCGGCCGTGGCTGTTCACCGACCTCGTCGCCGCCACCAGCGGATCGGGCCACCGGGTCACCCCCGGGCTGAGCGACGTCGCTGCCGTGATCCGCCGGCATGCCGAGCTCATGGTCGAACACTTCGGCTCGGAGCTGCGGGGACTGCGGGAGATGCGCAAGCACCTGTCCTGGTACCTCAAGGGCTACGTCGTCGGCGGTGCGGCCCGCCACGACCTCGGCCTCGTCGCCACGTTCGCCGACCTCGACGAGCGGCTCGCCGCCCTCGACCTGGGCCAGCCCTACCCCGGTGCGGGCGCCGAGGGGCCGCGCGGCCGGGCCGGCTCCCCGAAGCGACCCCACCTGCCCGACGGTTGGCTGAGCAGCCGTGACATGGACGAGGCGCTGCGCGCCATGATCAACGAGGCCGAGCTCTCCGTCTCCGGGGGCTGAGCGCGCCGCACGTCGCGCCCGGTCGGGGCGGGTTCAGTTCGAGGTGCGCCGCGCCCAGACCGTGACGTCACGGGGGACGAGGCGTGCCTCGAGCGGCTCCGACGCGACGAGCACCTCCCATGACGCCGGCACCTCGACCGGGGCAGCGCCGAGGTTGGTGAGGACGAGCAGGTCGTCGCGCCCGGGTGCGGAGCTGACGAACGCGACGACGTCGGCGCTGCCGGCGTGCGCGTCCTGCCACGTCAGCGTGCCGAGCCCGAGGCCCAGCGCGGCCCGGGTGGCGAGCGCCGCCCGGTAGAGCTCGAGCGTGGAGCCGGGCACGCCGCGCTGGGCGTCGGCGGCGTGGGCGGCCCAGCCGGCCGGCTGCGGGAGCCATGTCGCCCCGGTGGGGGAGAAGCCCGCGGCGGGGGCATCCCGCTCCCACGGGAGCGGCACGCGGCAGCCGTCGCGGCCCTTCTCGGCCCCCTCGGTGCGGAAGAAGGCCGGATCCTGCCGGTACTCGTCGGGCAGGCCGGTGTGCTCGGGCAGCCCGAGCTCCTCGCCCTGGTACAGGTAGGCCGAGCCGGGCAGGCCCAGCATGAGGAGCGTGGCGGCGCGGGCGCGGCGCAACCCGAGAGCGGCGTCGGGCTGGGGGTCCTGCGCACCGATGCCGTTCGGGCCCTTGCCGGTCTCGGTCAGGCCGAGGCGGGAGGCGTGCCGGACGACATCGTGGTTGGACAGCACCCAGGTGGTCGGTGCGCCGTGGGTGTCGTTCGCCGCGTAGGAGGCGAGGACGACGTCGCGCAGGGCGGAGGCGTCCCAGGTGGTGACGAGGAAGGCGAAGTTGAACGCCTGATGCATCTCGTCCGAGCGGACGTAGCGGGCCAGCCGCTCCAGCGGGTCCACCCACGCCTCGGCCACGAGCACCCGCTCGCCCGCGTACCCGTCCAGCACGCGTCGCCAGTCCCGGTAGATCTCGTGCACGCCGTCCTGGTCGAACATCGGCGGGCGCTGCGGCGCCGGCTGGGCACCCGCCGCCGGGTCGTCGACGGCGGGGATGCCCGAGGCCCCCTCGACCATCGTCACGTGGCCGGTCCAGTCGGGCAGGCCGGCCGCCTTGACCAGGCCGTGCGCGACGTCCACCCGGAAGCCGTCCACGCCGCGGTCGAGCCAGAAGCGCAGGATGTCCTCGAACTCGGCGCGGACCTCGGGGTTCTCCCAGTTCAGGTCCGGCTGGGCGGTGTCGAAGAGATGCAGGTACCACTGACCGTCGTGCTCCCACGGGCTGCCCGGGGCGTCGGCGCGGTCGCGCACCCGCGTCCAGGCCGGCCCGCCGAACATCGACTCCCAGTTGTTCGGCGCCTCCTCGCCGGTCTCGCCATCGCCCTCGCGGAAGAGGTACCGCGCTCGGGCCGGGCTGCCGGGGCCGGCCCGCAGCGCCCGGGTGAACCACTCGTGCTGGTCCGAGGTGTGGTTGGGCACCAGGTCGACGATGACCCGCAGACCGAGCGTGTGCGCCCGCGCCAGCAGCGCGTCCGCGTCCGCCAGGGTCCCGAAGCGCGGATCCACCGCCCGGTAGTCGGCCACGTCGTAGCCGCCGTCCGCCTGGGGGGAGAGGTAGAACGGGGAGATCCAGACGGCGTCCACGCCCAGGTCGGCCAGGTGATCGAGGCGCGCCGTGATGCCGGGCAGGTCACCCGTGCCGTCGCCGTCGCTGTCCGCGAACGAGCGCGGGTAGATCTGGTAGATCACCGCGTGGCGCCACCATTCGGTGCCGATCGTGGTCTCGCTCGTTGCGGGGTAGGTGAGATCTGCGGTCACGGTGCTCCTGGGTCGTTCCGGTCGTATGGCAAGCGCAAGATTCGTACGGCAAGCGTAAGAGGCACAGCGGTTCCGGACAGCCGGGGGCGAGGTCGTGCGGCGGTCCGGTCGGCGCCTCGGGGCCGCCCGGTCAGAAGCCGGAGAGCACCGCCGCACCGGCGGAGCCCACCGCCGCCCCGGTGGAACCACGCACGATGAGCTCTGGCACGAAGAGCAGCTCCCCGCGCGGCACGGGGGCACCGGAGATATCCCCGATCAGGGTGGTGACGGCCGCCTGGGAGATCGCGGCGACGGGCTGGCGCACGGTGCTCAACGGTGGGTCGGTGAAGGCGATCAGGGCGGAGTCGTCGTAGCCGAGCACCGAGACGTCCTCGGGGATGCGCAGGCCCCGCGAGCGCGCGGCGCGCACGACGCCGAGCGCCATGAGGTCCGAGCCGCAGACGATGGCGGTGCGACCCTGCTCGATCAGGGTCGTCCCGGCGCTCACCCCGCCCTCGACCGTGAACAGCGTGGCGACCACGAGCGGCTCGGCGTCGCCGAGATAGGTGGCCATCGCCTGCTCGAACCCGGCGCGCTTGACCCGCGCGGGGACGAACCGGTCCGGGCCGAGCGCCAGACCGATCCGCTGGTGGCCCTGCGAGGCGAGGTGCCGCACCGCGAGGTCCATGCTGACCCGGTCGTCGGTGGAGAACGACGGCGCGTCGATCCGGTCGTTGTGACCGTTGATCAGTACGAAGGGCAGGCCACGCTCGCGCAGCCGCTGGTAGCGCGAGACGTCCGCCTGGGTGTCGGCGTGCAGCCCGGAGACGAAGACGATGCCGTCCACGCCGTGCTCCAGGAGCATCTCGACGTACGCGTCCTCGGTGGTGCCACCGGGGGACTGCGTGCACAGCAGCGGGGTGAAGCCCGCCGTGGCGAGCATCGACTCGATGGCCTGGGCGAAGGCCGGGAACACGGGGTTCGACAGCTCCGGCACGATGAGGCCGACCAGGCCGGCGGAGCGGAGGCGCAGGGTCGAGGGCCGCTCGTACCCGAGCAGGTCCAAGGCGGCGAGCACCGCGCGCCGCGTCTCGTCGGCGACCCCCACCTTGCCGTTGAGCACGCGGGAGACGGTTGCGGTGCTGACGCCGGCCTGCTCGGCAACGTCGGTCAGCCTGGTGCGCCCTTGCATCGCGGAAAACCTGACCCTCTTCGTCCTCGTGCGGCCATGGTGCCGCGATGTTGTCGCCATGGTGGCAGTGCGGGCGACGTCGCCGTGCCCGACGGTGAAAACTGCTCCCTGAAAGTTACTGCAAGAAGTTGCAGGGCGCCACTTTCCTGTCTATCGTCGACACATCCGAGCAGGGCTGGGCACGGGTGCCGGGCCTCGGTCGGCAGACACATCGGCCACTCATCTCAGGAGATCAAGATGCGACGGAGCATCACCGCGCTGGTTGCGACCGGCCTGGCGCTCACCCTGGCTGCCTGCTCCAGCGGCAGCACCGACGGCGGGACAACCCCCGCCGAACAGACGTCGGCGGGGGGGGAGAGCCCCACCGGGGACGGCGGCACGCTCACCATCTGGGTCGACGAGACCCGCCAGCCCGCCGTCGAGGCGGCCGCCGCGGCCTTCGAGGCGGAGACCGGCGCCACCGTCGAGACCGTCCTGAAGAACTACGACGACATCCGGCCGGACTTCAACGCCCAGGTCCCCACGGGGGAGGGTCCCGACATCACCGTCGGTGGCCACGACTGGCTCGGCGAGCTCACCGCCAACGGTGTCGTCGCCCCGATCGAGCTCGGTGACAAGGCCGCCGAGTTCGAGAGCGTGGCCGTCGAGGCCTTCACCCAGGACGGCCAGGTCTACGGCCTGCCCTACGCGGTGGAGAACATCGGCCTCATCCGCAACACCGCGCTCGCCGCACAGGCCCCCGCCACGTGGGACGACGCCGTCGCCGCCGGGCAGGCCGCCGGGACGACGTACCCGATCCTCATCCAGATGGGCGAGGAGGGTGACCCCTACACGATGTACCCGCTGCAGACGTCCTTCGGGGCGCCGGTCTTCGCGCAGAACGCGGACGGCTCCTACACCGCCGAGCTCGCGCTCGGCGGGGAGCCCGGGAACGCCTTCGCCGAGTGGCTCGCCGCCCAGGGCGCCGCGGGCGTGCTCGACACCGCGATCACCTACGACATCGCCGTCGAGGCGTTCAAGAACGGCGAGTCCCCGTTCATCGTCGGCGGCCCCTGGATGCTGGCCTCCTTCGAGGGCCTCGACCTCGCGATCGACCCGATCCCCTCGGCCGGCGGACAGCCCGCACAGCCCTTCGCCGGCGTGCAGGGCTTCTACGTGAGCGCGCAGAGCAAGAACACGCTCCTCGCCAACGACTTCCTGGTGAACTACATGGCCACCGAGGAGGCCCAGCTCGCACTGTACGAGGCCGGTGACCGCCCGCCGGCACTGACCGCCGCCGCCGATGTCGCGTCCGCGGACGAGATCACGGCCGGGTTCCGCGAGGTCGGCACGGACGCCGTGCCGATGCCCTCGATCCCGGAGATGGGCTCCGTCTGGGCGTTCTGGGGCGTGACCGAGGCCGCGATCGTCAGCGGCGCCCAGGAGCCCGTGGCCGCCTGGGAGAAGATGACCTCCGACATCCAGGGTGCGCTCGGCGCGGCCTGACCTCTCGCGGCCGGCCGTGGCCGCGCCGTCTGACCCCGGTGTGCGGCCGGCCCCGGCCGGGCCCCACACCCCAGCCGCACGACCGCAGCACCCCGGTGCCCGGGAGGACCCCATGAGCGCGCAGCCCACCACGAAGGTGCGCCCCCCTGACGAGCCGAAGATGTCTCACGCCCGGAACTTCGCGCCCGGCTTCATCGTCAAGCTGATCCTGATGGGTCTCGTGAACGCCCTCGGGGTCTACGTGGTCCTCGCCGCCTGGCAGCAGGGCGCCACGGTCATCCTGTGGGCGATGGTCGCCCTGCTGCTCGTGACCAACTACGTCTACTTCAGCCGCCGGACCCTACCGTCGAAGTACCTGCTCCCGGGTCTGGTCTTCCTGCTGGTGTTCCAGATCTTCGTGGTCTTCTACACGGCGTACGTCGCCTTCACGAACTACGGCGACGGCCACAACTCCACGAAGGCCGACGCGGTCGCCGCCCTGTTGATCCAGAACGAGCGGCGCGTCGAGGGCTCGGCCAGCTACCCGCTGACGGTCCTGTCCGACGGCGGCGATCTCGCCTTCGGCATCCTCGTCGACGACGACGTCGTGCGCGTCGGCCGGGCCGAGCAGCCCCTGGAGACCGTCGAGGGCGCGACCGTCACCGACGGCGCCGTCACCCAGGTGCCCGGCTACGAGCTCCTGTCACGCCAGGAGATCCTCCAGCGACAGGCGGAGGTGACGAGCCTGCGGGTTCCCGTCTCCGACGCACCCGAGGACGGCTCCGTCCGCACGCAGGACGCCCGTACCGGCTACGTCTCGATCTCCACCCTGCGGTACGACGAGGCCGCGGACACCATGACGGACACCCTCACCGGGACCGTCTACACACCCAACGGCGAAGGCCAGTTCCAGGCCGCAGACGACTCCTTGCTGCCGGTGGGCTGGCGGGTGACCGTCGGTTTCGACAACTTCGTCACCGCGTTCGGTGACTCCCGCTACTCCGAGCCGTTCGTCAAGATCCTGGTGTGGAACATCGCCCTCGCGGTGCTGTCCGTGCTCACGACGTTCGTCCTCGGCCTCTTCCTGGCGATCGTGTTCAACGACGAACGGGTCCACGGCCGGCGCCTGTACCGGACGCTGCTGCTCCTGCCCTACGCCTTCCCCGCGTTCCTGTCGTTCCTCGTCTTCCGGGGCATGCTCAACGAGCGGTTCGGGTTCGTGAACGACGTGCTGCTCGGCGGCGCCGACGTCCCCTGGCTCACCGACCCGTGGCTGGCCAAGGTCGCGGTGATCGCGGTCAACCTGTGGGTCGGCTTCCCGTACATGTTCCTCATCTGCACGGGCGCGCTGCAGTCGATCCCGAAGGACGTGATGGAGGCGGCGTCCATCGACGGTGCCGGCCGCATGCAGCTGTGGCGGCGCATCACCCTGCCCCTCCTCCTCGTCTCGACGGCCCCGCTGCTGATCTCCTCCTTCGCCTTCAACTTCAACAACTTCAACCTCGTCTACATGCTCACCGGTGGTGGTCCACGATTCGCCGACGCCTCGGTGCCGCTGGGGCACACCGACATCCTCATCTCGATGGTGTACGCGGTATCCGGCGTGAGCGGGCTGGCACCGAAGAACTACGGCCTGGCGAGCGCCCTCTCGATCGTCATCTTCCTGATCGTGGGCACGATCTCGGCCCTCGCGTTCCGGCAGACGCGCAAGCTCGAGGAGTACAACTGACATGGCCACCACGCGCACCGCCGGGCAGCCGGCCCCGGTCCAGCAGAACCGGATGAGCCGGCGCCGCTGGCTCTCCGAGGTCGGCTGGCGCCACCTCGTGGGCTTCATCGCCGTCGTCTATGCGGCCTTCCCGATCGTCTTCGTCGTCTCGTCCTCACTGAGCCAGGGCGGGACGCTGACCGGCTCCAACGAGCTGTTCGCCGACGTCGCCACCACCAACTACGCCGACCTCACCAGCACGAAGTTCTGGACGTGGATGGGCAACACGCTCATCATCGGCGGCATCACCGCCATCGGCACCGTGCTGATGGGCGCGGCCGCCGCGTACGCCTTCTCCCGCTTCCGTTTCACCGGCCGTCGCGTCGGCCTCACCGCGCTGCTGATCATCCAGATGTTCCCGCAGATGCTCGCCTTCGTGGCGATCTTCCTGCTCCTCATCGCGCTGGGGAACGTGGTGCCGGTCCTCGGACTCAACAGCAAGATCGCCCTGATCTGCGTCTACCTCGGTGGCGCGCTCGGGGTGAACACCTTCCTGCTCTACGGCTTCTTCAACACCATCCCCAAGGAGCTCGACGAGGCGGCGAAGATCGACGGCGCCTCGCACGCGCAGACCTACTGGACGATCATCCTGCGGCTGGTGGCCCCGATGCTGGCCGTGGTCGGCCTGCTCTCCTTCATCTCCACGTTCAACGAGTTCATCATCGCCCGCATCGTGCTCCAGTCCGAGGAGAACTGGACCCTCGCGGTCGGCCTGTACGGCTGGGTCTCCGAGCTGCTCGAGGCCAACTGGGGCCTGTTCGCGGCCGGTGCGGTGATCTCGGCGCTGCCGGTGCTCGTGCTGTTCCAGTTCCTGCAGCGGTACATCGTGGGCGGTGCGACCGCCGGGTCGGTGAAGGGCTAGCAGACGGGCCGACGGCGCACCGCGCGGCAGACGGGCCGACGGCGCACCACGCGTCAGGCGAGCGAGAGTCAGACCGCGCGTCAGGCGAGCGAGAGCCAGACCGTGGTGTCCTGCGGGACGAGCACGGCGTCGTCCTGGGGGGCCGGGAGATCGCGGCTGGCGTGCAGGATCTCCCGGTGCGCCGGGATGCGCACCGGCGCGGCCCCGAGGTTGACCAGCACCAGCACCTCGCGGTTCACCAGCACCAGCGCCTCCGCGGCGGGTGCGTCGTCCATCCACGCCAGCGGGCCGGACCCCAGGCGCAGCTCGCGGCGCAGGCGCAGCGCCTGCCGGTACCGCTCGAACGTCGAGCCGGGCGTGCCGCGCTGCTCCGCCGCGGCGCGGCTGACGGCACGGAGGCGCTGCACGGTCGTCCCCCCGGTGTCGAGGCCCACGGTGTCGCCCAGGTGGATGTGCGCCACGCCCGGCAGCGCGAGCATGAGGAGGGTGACGGCGGCCTGGCGTGCGCGGCGGGTGTCCGGCGCGAGGTCCGCCCAGGCGGGGGCGAGCGGGCCGGCCGCCGTGCCGCCCTCGGCCACCGCGAGCGTCCAGCCGGCCGCCGCCCCGACGGCGTCCCGGTGCGGGTAGGCCCGGGTGATGGCGTCCCGCAGCGACCGGGCGTGCCACGGCGTCGAGACGAGCCGGTCGTCCCGCAGGACGTGCAGCCAGTCCTCCTCGATGTGCGCGGCGAGGCTGTCGGGGTCGGCAGCGGAGGCGGCCGCCGTCAGGACGGCCTCCTCAGGACGGTCGGCGACGAGGGCGTGCACGGCGCCGAGGTCGACGCCGGCGTGCTGGTGCGGGCCGCTCGCGACCGCCGTGGCGGTGCGGAGGTCGATGCCGTCGACGCCGCGGGCGAGCCACCAGGCGCACCGCTCCCGGTGCCAGGCCGTGGGGTCCGCCGTCGCCGCGGGGGCGTCCGTGCCGCCGACCGCGGCGAGGACCCGGATGCCGCGCCGGTGTGCGCGGTGGACGAGGCGGTCCACCGGTTCGGCGGCGCGGTCCGCGCCCACCTCGGGAGCGTGGAGAAGGAGCGCGTCCGCGCCGAGCCGGGCCACGTTGGAGATCTCGTCGGAGAGCACGTCCAGCGCATCGACGTCGACGACGCCGGGCACCTGGTACACGACGGCCTCGTGCCACCACGCCGGGTTCTTGGTGCGCCGGTGCACCACGGTCGTGGTCGTGACGGCGGGGAGGGAGGTGGCCGGGGGCGCAGCCGCGGGCGGTGTCGCGCTGTGGTCGGTCACCCCGCCATTGTGGCCCATGCTGGGCGGGGGGCACACGGCGTAGGCTCCGAGCGTGCCCCAGGACTTCATGACGCCGGATCGCCACGCCCCGGCGCCGTCCCCACCGCCCGTGCGGGACGGGGCGTACACCGGGCGCGACCGCGAACGCTGGGTGCCCGAGGAGGGCAAGAACCCGCGCCGCACGTCCTTCGAGCGCGACCGGGCGCGCGTGGTGCACTCCTCCGCACTGCGGCGCCTCGGCGCGAAGACCCAGGTGCTCGGTCCCGCCAGCGACGACTTCTCCCGCACCCGCCTGACCCACTCGCTCGAGGTCGCGCAGGTGGGCCGCGAGCTGGGCAAGGCGCTGGGCTGCGACCCCGACGTCGTCGACACCGCGTGCCTCGCCCACGATCTCGGACACCCGCCGTTCGGGCACAACGGCGAGCGGGCGCTCCAGGTGGTCGCCGCCGAGATCGGTGGCTTCGAGGGCAACGCCCAGACGCTGCGCCTGCTGTCCCGGCTCGAGGCCAAGACCTTCGCGGACGACGGCACCTCGGCCGGGCTGAACCTGACACGGTCGACACTCGACGCCGCGACGAAGTACCCGTGGCTGTCCGGCGATGGGCCGCGGCGCCCCGACGGCGCTCCGACCAGGAAGTTCGGGGTCTACCGCGAGGACCTCGAGGTCTTCGCGTGGCTGCGCGACGGTGCCCCGGTCGCGCGGCGCTGCCTCGAGGCGCAGGTGATGGACCTCGCCGACGACGTCGCCTACTCGGTGCACGACGTCGAGGACGCGATCGTGGGCGGCAAGGTCGACCTGGAGCGGCTGCGCACCGGTGCCGAGCAGGAGCGCGTCGTCGCCCAGGTGCGGCAGTGGTACGAGCCTGCGGTCTCCGACGACGAGCTCGGCGCGGCCCTCGAGCGGCTCGTGGCCATGCCGATCTGGGTGCGCAGCCACGACGGTTCCCGCCGTGACCTGGCCGCACTGAAGGACATGACCAGCCAGCTCATCGGGCACTTCTGCGGGGCGGCCGAGGAGGCGACCCGGGCGACGTCGGGTGCCGGACGCCTGACCCGGTACGCGGCGGACCTGGTGGTGCCGGCCGGTACCGCGGCCGAGATCCTCGTGCTCAAGGGGGTGGCAGCGCTCTACGTGATGGCCCCGCGCGAGCACGAGCCCCTGTACCTGGCCCAGCGCACCATCCTCTTCGACCTCGTCGACGCGCTCGTGGAGTCCGGCGCCAAGCAGCTCGAACCCCCGTTCGCGGACGACTACCGCGCGGCCGAGGACGACGCCGGGCGCCTGCGCACGATCATCGACCAGGTTGCCTCGCTGACGGACACGTCCGCGCAGCAGTGGCACGCCCGGCTGTGCGGGATGCTCTCCGAGGTGTACTGAGCTCCTGGTGCGCGCCCGTCGTCGGGCCGGGGGGACGGGCCTCGGCACGGGTGGGGACGGCGGCACCGCGTACCGGTGCGCCGACCTAGACTGGCGCCATGGCAGGCCTGATCCGACGCGAGGACATCGCCACCGTCCGCGAACGGGCCCGCATCGAGGAGGTCGTCGGTACCTACGTCACCCTCAAGCCCGCCGGTGTCGGGTCGATGAAGGGCCTGTGCCCGTTCCACGACGAGCGGACGGCGTCCTTCCACGTCCGCCCCCAGCTCGGACTGTGGCACTGCTTCGGGTGTGACGAGGGCGGCGACGTCATCTCCTTCGTGCAGAAGATCGACCACCTGCCCTTCACGGAGGCGGTCGAGCGGTTGGCCGACAAGGTCGGCATCCAGCTCCGCTACGAGGACGGCGGGACCACCCGGCCCCGGGAGGAGCCCGGGCGGCGCCAGCGCCTCGTCGAGGCCCACCGGGTGGCGGAGGAGTTCTACGCCGCGCAGCTCGACGGCCCCGAGGCCGAGGCGCCGCGCCGGTTCCTCGCCGAGCGCGGCTTCGACCGCCAGGCGACCGCGACGTTCGGCGTCGGGTACGCCCCCAAGGGATGGGACCACCTCATGCGCCACCTGCGCGGGCGCGGCTTCACCGAGGCCGAGCTCTCGGCGTCGGGGCTGGTCTCGCAGGGCAACCGGGGCGTGTACGACCGGTTCCGCGGCCGTCTCGTGTGGCCCATCCGGGACATCACGGGGGAGACGATCGGGTTCGGGGCGCGGCGCCTGTACGAGGAGGACCAGGGTCCCAAGTACCTGAACACGCCCGAGACCGCGATCTACAAGAAGTCCCAGGTGCTCTACGGCCTGGACCTCGCGAAGAAGACCATCGCGAAGGAGCGCAAGGTCGTCGTCGTCGAGGGGTACACCGATGTCATGGCTGCCCACCTCGCCGGGGTCGGCACCGCGGTGGCGACCTGCGGCACCGCGTTCGGTACCGACCACATCCGGATCGTGCGCCGGCTGCTGGGCGACTCCGCCGACGCCGCCACCGGGATCATGTTCTCCTCGGGCGCCACCCGCGGCGGCGAGGTGATCTTCACGTTCGACGGCGACGCCGCCGGGCAGAAGGCGGCGCTGCGTGCCTTCGACGAGGACCAGCGGTTCGCGTCCCAGACGTTCGTGGCGGTCGGCCCGGACGGGCTGGACCCCTGCGACCTGCGCCTGCAGCGCGGCGACGCCGCCGTGCGCGAGCTGGTGGCCGCGCGCCAGCCGCTCTTCGCCTTCGCCATCCGCTCCGTGCTCGCCCAGGTCGACCTCGCGACGGCGGAGGGCCGGGTCGCTGCCCTGCGCGCCGGCGCCCCGGTGGTGGCCGGCATCCGGGACCGCGCGCTGCGCTGGGAGTACGCCCGCGAGCTCGCCGGGTGGCTGGGCATGGACGAGACGGCCGTGCGCCGGGCCGTGCAGGCTGCCGAGCGGGCCGCCGGCCGGCAGGGGCCCGGTGGCGCATCCGCGGGTGCGGGCGAGCCGGGCGCTCCCGGGGGACCGGCCGGCGGGTACGGACGCGGCGCCGTCGGGGAGAGGGGCTCGCCCGGGAACGCCCGGGCCCGTTTCGGCGGGTCCCGTGGCGGGCGGGAGGATCCGGTGGCCCGCCTCGAGCGGGAGGTCCTCGAGGTGGTGCTCCAGCTCCCGCAGCACGCGCTGGGCGCCGGGTTCGACACCCTGGCCCCCGACACGTTCACCGTGCCGTCCTACCGCGGCGTGCACGACGCGATCCGCGCCGCCGGGGGTGCGACGGCCTACGGGCAGATGGTGGAGCGCCTCGCCGCCGAGCGCGGCGGAGACGCGGCAGGGCACGCCGCCGCCCGGTGGGCGGAGCAGGTGCGGGAGAACGCCGCCGGGCCGGTGGCCGGCGTCATCACCGAGCTCGCCGTGGCGCCGCTGCCCGCGGACCGCCCCGACACCCTGGTCGGCTACGCACGCGGCGTCCTCGTGACGCTGATCCGGATGGGGCTGACGCGCCAGATCGGTGACGTGAAGGGGCGGCTCCAGCGCACCGACCCCAACGACCCCGGCTACGCCCAGATCAACACCGACCTGTTGGCCCTGGAGGCGCGTAAGCGCTCGCTCGACCCGGAGTGAGGCCGGGCACGGCGGGCACCGACCTGCGTCCCGTCCTTCGTGGTGGACGACCGGCCGGGGGTGTGCGGTGCGCCGACCTGCGGTTTTCTGGACGATGACGGGAGACAGGACCGGACACCAGGGGACCGGATCCCCTGGTGTTCTGGCAAATGGTGGCACGACACGAGGAACAGAGGCAGACGGCGATCACCACCGAATCGCCTGGCACCCCACGCTCGGGCGGAAACCGCACGCACGGCGAAGGTCACCGATCACGTTCGGCGCCTACGCCGAGTCGTGGCTCATGCGCCGCGACCTCAAGGCGACGACCGCGGTCCACTACCGCGGCATCCTCGACAAGTTCATCCTGCCCCTCTTCGGTGACCGGCCCGCCGTCGCCAGCACGCCCACCGACATCGCAGACTGGAACCACGAGCTTGCGGCGATCGCCGGCAACAGCTGCGCGACGACATCGACAAGTATGCGCGATGGGGTCGCGACGGGCTGCTGTTCCCACACAAGGACGGTGAGCAGCTGACCCACTCGGGCTTGTCTTGGCACTTTCACAAGGCCCCTGACGCCGCCGGTCGATCCGGCCTGCACCTCCATGATCTGCGGCACCCCGGGGCGGTCCTGGCAGTACACAGACGGGCGCGACGCTGAAGGAACCGATGAGGCGGCTCGGTCACTCGACCCCGGCCACGGCGATCCGCTACCAGCACGTCGCTCAGGGGCGGGATGCGCAGATCGCGGCGAAGGTCTCAGAGATCGCCAACGGGTCCAGAGGGACCGGGCCGCCAATCCATCGGATGCATCAAGAGGCAATCGAGGCTCAGCCGCACCCGCCCTCCGGGGCCACCTCGAAACTCGTGGATCGAGGTTCAGCGGTAGGGGTCGCCGATGCCCACGTAGACGGTGTCGAGGTACTCCTCGATGCCCTCGTGCGAGCCCTCCCGGCCGAGCCCGGAGTGCTTGACCCCGCCGAACGGGGCGGCCGGGGTGGAGATGACCCCGGCGTTGAGACCGACCATGCCGTACTGGAGCCGCTCGACCAACCGCAGGCCGCGGGAGATGTCGCGGGTGTAGACGTAGGCGGCGAGCCCGAACTCGGAGTCGTTGGCGCGGCGGACCACGTCGTCCTCGGCGGTGAAGGTGACAATCGAGACGACCGGCCCGAAGATCTCCTCGTGGTGGATCTTCGCCTCGGACCCCGCGGCGGTCACCACGGTCGCGGGGTAGAAGTAGCCGGCGCCGTCGGGCAGGCTGCCTCCGGTACGGACCTGGGCACCGTGGGCGACGGCGTCGGCCACCAGGGCGTGGACCTTCTCGCGGGAGGGGGAGTCGACGAGGGGGCCGAGGTCGGTGTCCGCCTCGGTCCCCGGGCCGGGGCGCAGCGCGGCGGCGCGCTCGGTCAGGCTGGCGGTGAACTCCTCGGCCACGGACTCGTGGACGTAGAAGCGGTTAGCCGCCGTGCACGCCTCCCCGACGTTGCGGAACTTGGCCGCCATGGCGCCGTCGACGGCGGCGTCGAGGTCGGCGTCGTCGAAGACGATGAAGGGCGCGTTGCCGCCGAGCTCCATGGAGGTGCGCAGCACGTTCTCGCCCGCCTGGGCGAGGAGCTTGCGACCGACCTCGGTGGAGCCGGTGAAGGACAGCTTGCGCAGGCGTCGGTCGCTGAGCAGGGGAGCACTCAGCCGGCTCGCACTGCGGGTGGGCGTGACGTTGACGACGCCGGCCGGCACCCCGACCTCGTGGAGGATCTGGGTGAGAAGCAGGGTCGTCAGCGGGGTCAGGGCCGCCGGCTTGACCACCGAGGTGCAGCCGGCCGCCATGGCTGGGCCTACCTTTCGGGTGGCCATGGCGAGGGGGAAGTTCCAGGGCGTGATGAGCAGGCACGGCCCGACCGGGCGGCGGGTGACGAGGATGCGATTGACGCCGTCCGGCGCGCTGCGGAAGCCGCCGTCGATCCGGACCGCCTCCTCGGAGAACCAGCGCAGGAACTCCGCCCCGTAGGCGGCCTCCCCGCGGGCCTCGGCCAGCGACTTGCCCATCTCCAGGGTCATCAGCAGTGCAAAGTCCTCCGCCCGGGCGGTCACGGTCTCGAACGCCGCGCGCAGGAGGTCGCTCCGTCGCCTCGGCGCGGTGGCGGCCCAGGCGCCCTGCGCGCGGTCGGCCGCGTCCAGGGCAGCGAGGCCGTCCTCGGCGCTCGCGTCGGCCACGGTCGCCAGCACCTCGCCGGTGGCGGGGTCGTGGACCTCGAAGCGCTCGCCCGTCGAGGCGGGGCACCACCGGCCGTCGATATACAGGTCGGTCGGGACGGAGTCGACGAGCGCGCGGATACGGTCGCTCGTGGGGGTCTCGCTCACTGGTTCTCCTTCGAAGGATGGGGCGTCTCTGCGTCGGATCGTCTCCGGGTGCTGCAGCGCAACGACGGTTCGGTGTCAGAGGAGCAAGGCGACCGGTGACTCGACCGCCTCGACGAAGGCCGCGAGCCAACGGGCGGCAAGCTCGCCGTCCAGCACCCGGTGGTCGGCGGACAGTGTCACGGTCATGACGGTGGCCACCTCGACCGAGCCGTCGACGACGACCGCGCGCTGCTCGGCGGCACCTACCGCCAGGATCCCGCAATGCGGCGGGTTGATGATGGCCCCGAAGTCGCGCACCCCGTGCATGCCGAGATTCGACACGGTCATCGTCCCTCCCTCGAGCTCGTGCTGTCGCAGGGACAACGAGCGCGCGCGCCGCGCGAGGTCCTTGATATCGGCCGAGACCGCTGTCACGGACCGCGCGCCGACCGCTCGCACCACCGGGGTGAGCAGGCCGTCGCCGGTGGCGACCGCCACTGCGACGTCGATACCGCTGAGGTGCACGGTGCCCTCCTCGCTCCAGCGGACATTCGCCTCGGGGACCCGTATGAAGGCGCGAGCGACCGCCTTGACCACGAGATCGTTGACCGAGACGCGCTCGTCCGCGACCTCGTTGATCTGTCGGCGCAGCTCGAGCAGCGCCTCCATGCGGCAGTCCGCCCGCAGGTAGAAGTGCGGCACGGTGGCCTTGGACTCGGTCAGCCGGCGGGCGATCGTCCGGCGCATGCGGGTGTGCGGTACGACGGTCTCGAAGGCGGTTGCCTCGGTCCTGGCGACGGGAGCGGCCGGGGCCGGCTCTCCGTGCCGCTCGACGTCGCGTCGGGTGACGCGGCCGCCCGGGCCGCTGCCCGTGATGTCGGTGACGTCCACGCCGCGCTCTCGGGCGAGCCGGCGCGCCAGTGGGCTCGCGAAGTGACGCGACCCCGACGGCGGGGCAGCCGACGTTTCGTCGGGGAGAGCGGATGGGTGCGCTGCCGTCTCGGATGACGCTGCAGCGTCCGTCTCGGCCGTCGTCAGCGCCGGTTGCGGCCGGCTGGCGGGCGCCGGAGCCGGAGCCGCCTCCGGCGTGGCCGGCGTCGCCGGTGCCGGTGTGCCGATGGTCGACGTGACGTCGACCGCGTCGATGTCCTCATCGGCGGCCAGCAGCACGATGAGCGGTGTCCCGACGGGGACCGTCTGGCCACTGTCGACCAGGAGACGGCCGACGGTCCCGGCGACCGGTGCCGGCAGGTCGATGACCGCTTTCTCGGTCTCGATCTCTGCGATCGTGTCGCCGACCGCGACAGTGTCTCCCTCGACGACGCTCCAGCTGGAAATCGTCGCCTCCTCGGTGCCCGCGAGCACCTCGGGCATGGTCATGACGTGCGCCATCAGCGTCCCATTCCCTCGACGACCCTGCGGATGCCGGACGCGACCTCGTCGGTCTTGGCGATCGCCGCACGTTCGAGCACCTTGGAGATGCTCGGCGAGGCCTCGGCCCCGGTGACACGCTGCACGGGCTGGTCCAACCAGTCGAACAGGCGCCGCTGGATCTCGTCCGCGAGCCACGCGCCGTAGGACGTGCCGCGGGCGCCCTGCTCGACGATCAGGACGGCGTTGGTCTTGCGCACCGACTCTTCGATGGTCGGCCAGTCGAGGCTCGCACGGTCCAGCCAGCGCAGGTCCACCACCTCGGCGTCGACTCCCACCCGCTCGACGGCGGCGAGCGACTCGGACACCATCGACAGGTAGGTGAGGATGGTCAGGTCCTCGCCCTCGCGTCGTACGGCGGCCTTGCCGAACGGCAGCTGGAAGTCCAGGTCCGTGGTCGGTGCCAGGCCGGTACTGCCGTACAGGTCGACGTGCTCGAGCACGACGACCGGGTCCTCCAGCGCGAGCGCGGCATTCATCAGCCCGACGTAGTCGAACGGCGTGGAGGGGGCGACGATGCGCCAGCCTGGTGCGGTGGCGAAGATGCCGGCAGGGTCCATCGAATGCTGGGAGCCGTACCCGGTGCCCATGGCGACCTTCGAGCGCAGTACCAGGGGAACGCCGTGGTCCCCGCCGAACATATGACGAGCCTTGCCGATCTGGTTGAAGACCTGGTCGGCGGCCACCCACATGAAGTCGGAGTACATGAACTCGACCACCGGCCGCACTCGGCCGTCCACGGCCATCCCCAGGGCCGCCCCGGCGAAACTGTTTTCGCTGATCGGCGTGCCGAGCACACGGTCGGGGAAGCGCTCGGACAGCCCCTTCGTGGCGCCGTTCGTCCCGCCACCGAGGCGATGGACGTCCTCGCCGAGGACCACGACTCGCTGGTCGGTCTCCATACGGCGTCCAAGGGTGGCGGCGATGGTGTCGACGAACTTGGCGTCGGCGAGCTCGCCCTCGAACGTCCCCTGTTCCGTGGTGCGTGCACCGCGGAGCTCGGATGCGTCCCCGCGTAGCCCGACGTCGACGAAAGTGGTGTCCGGCCACAGATCGGGCCGGATGCGGCGGGCGCCGCGGTCAGTGTCTGGATCCGACTCGACCAGGGCCGAGACGGCTGCCTTCATCGCCGCCTGGGCCTGCGAGCGGACGTCTGCCACGCCCTGCGCATCGAGCAGGCCCCGCCGCACCAGATGAGAGGCGACGAGCTCGAGGGGGTCACGGGCCCTCCAGGCCTGCTCCTCGTCCTTGGTGCGATAGCCGAAGGCACTGCCCGGGTAGGGGCCGTTCTGGTGGAAATAGCGATAGACCTCGGCCTCGACGAAGGTCGGGCCCTTGCCGGCCCGCATGTGCGCCGTTGCCTGCTCCACGGCCAGGTGGACGGCGAGTGGGTCCATCCCGTCGACCTGCCAGGCGGGGATGGCGAACGCGCCGCCCCGGGCGGACAGGCGGGTCTCCCGAGTCGCCTCGTCCACGCGCGTGGAGACGGCGTATCCGTTGTTCTCGACGAAGAAGCATACCGGGGCGTCCCAGACCGTGCTGAGGTTCAGCGACTCGAGGGTGGAGCCGATATTCATCGCACCGTCGCCGAAGTAGGTCACCGTGACGTCGTCCGTGCCGGCCCGCTGCTGGGCGTAGGCGTTGCCGACGGCGGACGGGACGCCGCCGCCGACGATGGCGTTGGTGCCCAGCACCCCGGCCTCCGGCCACTGCAGATGCATGGAGCCGCCACGGCCGTGGCAGAATCCCTCGGCGAGGCCGAGAATCTCGGCCAGCGTCCGGCGCAGCAGTCCGGCCACCCGCTCGTCGACCAGGTTGCCCAGGTTCAGGTCCGGGGCGACGTGAGCGAGCGCCTTGGCCAGGAAGTGATGGTGCCCGCGGTGCGAGCCGTTGACGGCGTCGGTCGAGCGCAGCGCGATGATCGACCCCACCGCGCCGCCCTCCTGACCGATGCTCGAGTGTGCCGGGCCGTTGACGAGGCCCTCGGCGGCAAGTTCGAGCACCGACTCCTCGAAGGCCCGGATGAGGTGCAGTTGGCCGAGCATGCCGGTCAGCAGCACCGGGTCAGCCTTGTCCCAGTCGGACCGGGTGGTGCTCAGTCGCACCCACGGTGCCTGGGGGGCCAGCTTGGTCGTACGTGGCATCGTCGCTCCTCAGGACGCCGTCGTCAGATGCCGCATACTATGCCGCTATTGGATACAGTTTCGCAAGGGTTCCGCTGGGCGACGTGCTGAGTTGTACGATTCGTGGACAATATGGATCCAATAATGAGGAGGAGAACGATGGCGCTGCCAGGCCTCGCAGGAACGGAGCACATCGGCTTCACGGTGCCTGATCTCGATCAGGCGGAGCGGTTCTTCGTTGACGTGATCGGGTGCGAGCGGACCTACACCCTCGGCCCATTCGCCTCCGGCGACGATTGGATGGCGCGGCACCTGAACGTCGATCCGCGTACCGTCATGCGGGAGCTTCGCTTCTTCCGGTGTGGTTTCGGGCCGAACTTCGAGATCTTCAGCTACGAGCCCCCCGAGCCGCCGGCGCTCCAACCGCGCAACAGCGACATCGGTGGCCATCACCTGGCGTTCTACGTCGACGACGTCGATGTCGCCACGGCGTACCTGCGCCAGCAGGTGGGTGTGACGGTGCTCGGGGAGCCGACGGCCAGCTCGGGCCCGTCTGCTGGGCAGCGCTGGGTGTACTTCCTCAGCCCCTGGGGCATGCAGCTCGAGCTCGTCAGTTTCCCCAACGGCAAGGCGTACGAGGCTGGTGGTGGCACGCGGCTGTGGCACCCTCGTCGGCCCGCAGAGTGAGTGCCGTTGATGCGGGGGTTCCGTTCCCACGGGGCGCAGTGGCTCCTGAGCTCGGTGCGTGAGGGCTTGTCGGACCGTCAACCTCAGACGACGTCCGGCCGCGCCGGCGCCGTGGCCCGCAAGGCGTCCCGCCGTATCGGGAGGATCCCAACTGATACATTGTGCAGAAGTGGTGCTGCCCTGTGACGCGGAGTTCGTCCAGACTCCATGGGGTCGGGCCGACAGATTGGATCCAATGATGAGGCCAGGGGGTCTTGCCGAGGAGTCCCTCGAGGAGAACGGCCGGTCCTTCAACGGCGGGGCGAGCCGCCGGATCGCGGACTACCTCAGGCGTGCCATCCTCAACGAGGAGTTCGCCGCGGGGGAGCGTATCCGTCAGGAGACCCTCGCCAAGCGTCTGGGTGCGAGCCGTCTGCCGGTACGCGAGGCGCTACGAACCCTGGAGGGTGAAGGTCTCGTCACCCTCGAGCCGAACAAGGGTGCCCGCGTCACGGCCCTCGACCCGGCAGAGCTCGATCTGCTGTACGGCACGCGCCTGCGAATCGAACCCTTCGTCATCATCGACAGTGTGCCCAGGCTCTCGGACGCACGGATCGTGCGAGCCGGCCAGATCCTTGCGCAGATCGAGGCCGGGGTCAGTATGGTGGAGTTCCTCGTGCTCGACCGCGAGTTCCATCTGCTCACCTATGAGGGGTGCCGAAGCAGTCACCTCACGTCCATCGTCGAGCGGCTCTGGAACTCCACCCAGCACTACCGCCGGGCGTTCGTCACCCAGACCGGGCCCGACTGGGGGGAGTCGACCAACGCCGAGCACAGGCTGCTGCTCGGCGCTGTTGCCGATCGCAATCCGGAAGTCGCCTCGGCCCTCGTCGCATCCCACATCACGCGCACCATGGTGTCGCTGCGACGCTCGCCCCGGGTGTTCAGCCTGGGCGAGCAGCACGGCCGGTACCTGCCGTAGGGCCTGCGGAACGCGCCCCCGGTTCCGCCGGCTGTGGCCGGCGTTCGCCAGCGAGCGGTCTCGCGGGGGGCAGGTCGTGACTTCACTTCCGATCGTGCTCAGGCGGTGGGCGCGATCTTGTCGGCGATGAGTTCGGCGATGGGGATCGCCGAGGTGGCGGCGGGTGAGGGCGCGTTGCACACGTGCAGCTGCCGCTCGGTCGACCGCAGGAGGAAGTCCTCCACCGAGGTGCCGTCACGCATGATCGCCTGTGCACGGATCCCCGCGGGGTACGGGCGCAGGTCCTCGAGCGTGAGCGACGGGCAGTACTTGCGGACGAGTTGGAGGTAGCCGCGGGGGAAGGCCGAGCTGCGCATCTCGTCTATGCCGGTGCGGATGTTTTGCCGGGCGAAGCGCCACAGCCCGGGGAAGGCGAGGAAGTTGGCGACGTCGTGTGGGCTGATCGATCCGCGGGGGTAGCGTTCGCGGGAGAGTCCGAGAACTGCGTTCGGGCCCACCGTCACCCGGCCGTCGATGGTCGGGCTCAGGTGGACGCCGAGGAACGGAAGGTCTGGGTCGGGGACGGGGTAGATGAGCCGCCGGACGATGTCGGAGCGCTCGTGAGGCAGTTGGTAGTACTCCCCGCGGAACGGGATGATCCGGAAGTCGACGACGAGTCCGCCCATCGCGGCCACCCGGTCAGCCTGAAGGCCGGCGCAGGCGACGACGCGGCGCGACCGGTACTCGCCGGTGTCGCTGCCCACGACGACCTCGTCCGCGGGGCCCTCGATCTCTCGGATCGAGTGCACCTCCGAGCGCGTGACCACGCGTCCGCCGAGCCTGACGACCTCATCCGCCATCGCCGCAGCGACCTCACGAAAGTTGACCACCCCGGTGGCTGGGGAGAGCAACGCCGCGCGGCCACGCACGTTCGGCTCGATCTCGCCCAAGCGGACCGCGTCGATTGGTTCGAGCTTGATCCCGTTCTGTGCGGCGCGCTCGGCCAGGTGTCCCATCCGCTCGACCTCAATGTCGTCGGTGGCGACGACCAGCTTGCCGATCGTCTCGTAGCGGATGCCGTGCTCGTCGCAGAAGTCCTTGGTCGCGCGTTCGCCTGCCCGGCAGAGGCGTGCCTTCAGCGATCCTGGAGCGTAGTACAGGCCCGCATGGATGACACCGGAGTTGTGGCCGGTCTGGGCGGTCGCGACGTCGTCCCCCTTCTCGAGCACGAGCACCGATGAGCCGGGCCGGCGCCGAAGCACCTCCCGGGCGGTCGCGAGGCCGACGATGCCGGCTCCGATGACGACAAGGTCCTCCATGACTTACCTCCGGGTGTTGATCGTTTGCAGCAGCGCTCCTTCATCGGGGCGCCGCGACGAGCTGGGTCGCAAGTGGATCCTAGATTTCCATACTTTGGATCCATAGTAGCGACCCACTGTGGTGGCGGGATCGATGCCTGCAACCGGTGGAGTGGCTAGTTCGGCCGCCCTTCTCCGGCTTGCCAGTGCGAGAATGAGGGGCCTACGTCCCTCGTTTTGCGCAGCACGACATGCTTGACGTCGGAGTGTGGCGGATGGCACAGTGGGGCTCTGTTGGATCCAACGTGGCACCCGACTGAAGGACCGGACTCAATGATGAACTCTGGTGGTGCCCCCGCGGCACCCGTATCCTTTCTCGCTCCTGCATGTACCTGGACCGGTAGAGGAGTGCTCACCTACCTGCCGAACGGTCTCGTTGCCGCCGGCAGTCCCGACGGCGGCCCGGTGCTTGTTGCGGCCGATGTGGCCCTCGCCGCGAGCGATGCGCTCACCGGCTCGCTCGACGCCCTGCGCGGCGCCGGCTTCGAGCCCACCGTGCTCTCGGCCTTCGGCCCCGAGCTGACCGCAGAACAGGTCGACGGTGCGGCCAGGACCGCTCGCGAGATCGGTGCTGTCGCCGTCGTCGGCATCGGGGGCGGCTCCGTGCTCGATGCCGCCAAGATGATCGCCCTGCTGGCCACGAACGAGGGGACGAGCGCGGACTGGTTCGGTCTTGTCGAGCCGACGGTCGCACGCCCCGTCCTCGTCCTCGTACCCACCACCATCGGCACCGGCGCCGAGGTCACCCGCATCTCGATGATCACCGCGGGCGGCGAGAAGCGCATCGCCTCGAGCCGGTCGTTCGTCCCCGAGCTCGTCATTCTCGACCAGGACCTCGTCGCCAGCCTGCCGCCGCATGTCAGGGCGTCGACAGGCCTGGACGCGCTCGCGCACGCCGTCGAATCGATCCTGTCGCACAACAGTACGGCGTTGACCGAGCACAGTGCGATCGAGGCCATCCAGATCGTGATGGCAGACCTCGCCGCAGCCTACGACGGCGATGCCGACGCGACCGGGCGGATGCTCGTCGCGGCGTACCTCGCCGGGCTCGCGCTCAACTCCGGCGTGGTTCTGGGGCACAGCCTCGGTTATGCGATCAACCACGAGAAGCCGCTGGCCCACGGCACGACCACCGG
This sequence comes from Georgenia sp., assembly GCF_054605595.1. Lineage (NCBI taxonomy): Bacteria > Bacillati > Actinomycetota > Actinomycetes > Allobogoriellales > Allobogoriellaceae > Georgenia > Georgenia sp. The sequence goes on from NZ_JBTSDU010000002.1 coordinate 43,028, forward strand.
GCTCGCGCTCGCCTACACGATCGCCTACGACCAGCACGTCGACCCGGTGAAGGGCCGAAAGCTCGCCCGGGCGCTCACGCTCGGGGAGTCCGACGACCTGCGCGTGGCCGCCGAGCACGTCCTGGCGCTCGTCCGTCAGGTGGGTCAGCCCGCCACCCTCGACGAGGCCGGTGTGCCGGCGGACGTGGAGGACGCCATGGCACGACGCACGGTCGAGCTGTACCCCCGCCCGACGAACCCCGAGGAGATGGACACCGAGCGCGTCCGGACCCTCCTGTCAGCCATGCGCGACGGCGATCTCGAGCGTGCTTTCGCCGTCACCGCCAGAAAGGATGCCTGACCATGCAGATCACCGGAAACCTTGTCGACGGCAAGATCGTCGGCCAGACCGGCGACGCCAACATCGACGTCACCAACCCCGCCGACCTGCGGGAAGTTGTCGGCCGGGTGCCGGCCATGAGTGCCGGGGATGTCCACGGCGTCTACGCCGCCGCCGTAGCCGGCGCGCGGACGTGGCGCGAGACCGGCGTGCTGGCCCGGGGCGAGGTCCTGCGTGCAGCCGCTGCCCGGCTCCGCGCCGAGTCCGAAGTCTTGGCGGCGCTGATCGTGCGTGAGATGGGCAAGACGCTCGCCGAGGCTCGCGTCGAGGTCACCAAGTCGGCCGACTTCTTCGACTACTACGCGGGCCTCGCCCGGCTGCCCTACGGCGAGCTCCTTGCCGATGGGCGGCCCAGTACCTACGCGCGCGTCATGCACGAGCCCCTTGGCGTGGTGCTTCTCATCACGCCGTGGAACGACCCGCTGCTGACCCCGGCCCGCAAGATGGGCCCGGCACTGCTCGCCGGCAACGCCGTCGTCATCAAGCCCGCCTCGGCCACGCCGCTCATCGTGCTTGAGCTCGCCCGCATCTTCAACGAGGTCGGCCTGCCGGCCGGGGTGCTCGGCACCGTGACAGGCCACGTCCGCGACATCAGCGAAGCACTGCTCGGGCACGGCGCGATCAGGGCCGTCAGCTTCACCGGATCGACGGCGGTCGGCCTGGACCTGCAGAAGCAGTTGGCCGGCCGGCAGATCCGCGTGCAGACCGAGATGGGCGGCAAGAACGCAATCGCCGTGCTCGCGGACGCCGACATCGCGGTCGCCGCCAAGGAGATCTCCGCAGGAGCTTTCGCTCAGGCCGGTCAACGCTGCACCGCCACCTCCCGTCTCGTCGTCGTGCGCGAGGTCGCCGACCAGCTCGTCGAGGCCATCCGTGAACAGGTGCGCGCACTCAAGGTCGGTGCCGGCGACACCGAAGGAGTCAACCTCGGTCCCGTGGTCTCCGCGTCCGCGCGCGACGACATCTTCGACCACATCAGGAGGGCCATCGGCGAGTCCGCCGAGCTCCTCGAGGGTGGCGCTGAAGCCCCCGAGGGGTCGCCGGAGCACGGGGCGTTCGTCAGCCCCACCCTGTTGAAGGTGACCCGCGACCAGGCGATCTGGCGCGAGGAGGTCTTCGGTCCGGTGCTCGGTGTCCTCGAGGTGGAGGACGAGGCCCAGGCGATCGAGGCGGTCAACGACTCGACGTACGGGCTGTCCGCCGGCGTGTTCACCAACGACCTGGGAGCCGCCGAGCGCTTCATCGCGCAGGTGAACACCGGCCAGGTCTCGGTCAACCACCCCACCTCCGGCTGGGACGTGCACCACCCGTTCGGTGGATTCGGCTACTCGGGCTCGCCGTTCAAGGAGCAGGGGCTCGACGCGCTGCAGTTCTACACGCGCACCAAGACCGTGGCGGTGCGGAGCCTGTGACGGGCATCATCGAGAGGTTCTCGCTCGACGGACGGCGCGTACTGGTCACCGGCGCCAGCCGCGGACTCGGCCAGGCCATGGCCCGCGGCCTGAGCGAGGCTGGCGCACAGGTGGTGTCCGTGGCACGCACCGCAGTGGTGGACGAGCCCGGCGACCCGGTGCGCCACCTCACCGGCGACGTCGCCGACAGTGCGAGCCTCACCACCACCGTCGACCGCGCCGAGGAGGTCCTCGGCGGCACGGTGGACAGCGTGGTGCACGCGGCGGGCGTGCAGTATCGCGCCTCGGCGCTCGACTTCCCGGCCGAGGAGTGGGAGCGCCTCGTCAAGGTCAACCTGACCGCGCCGTTCCTACTCAGCCAGGAGGTCGCACGCCGTCAGATCACGAAGGGCATCCCGGGCAGTCACGTCTTCATCGCCTCCCTCACCTCGGTGCTGGGCCTGCCCAACATCGCCGCCTATGCCGCCACGAAATCGGGCGTCATGGGTGTGGTCCGCTCGTTGGCCGTGGAGTGGGCCCCGCAGGGCATCAGGGTCAACGCCATCGGTCCGGGCTACTTCCGGACAGCGCTGACCGAGGAGCTCTTCAAGAACGACGAGGCCCGTGAAGGGCTGATGAAGCGCATCCCCCAGAAGCGTTTCGGCAACCCGGACGACCTGTCCGGCGCGCTCATCTACCTGGCGTCGAACGCTTCGGCGTACGTCACCGGACAGTTGTTGATGATCGACGGCGGCTGGACCGCCGCCTAACAATCTCCCACCTCAGGGACGAAGGAGTCAGAGATGGACACCAGCAGGAATCGCGTTTCCCCAGCCCGGCGCCGCGTCGTCGGTGTTGCTACGGCACTGGCCGCCATGATGGTCGTCGCCGCGTGCGGCGGCGGCGGCGGGGCAGGGGAGGGGGAGGGAGCCGGCCCGATCGAGATCGCGGCCCTCTACCCGATCAGCGGGTCATTGGCCCAGCTCGGTGAGGAGTCCTGGCGCGGCGCATTCCTCGCCGCGAAGGAGCTCAACGAGAACGGGGGCATCGACGGGCGTGAGGTCAAGCTCGTCCAGGGGGACGTCCCCGACGTCAACGCGGCGAGCTCGGAGGCTCGCCGGATGCTGGACAGCGAGGGGCTGGACCTGGCCATCGGCACCTACTCCTCGTCGCTGGCGCTGGCCGCCTCGGAGGTCTACGCCCGCGGCGGGGGCACCTACGTAGAGCTCGGTGCCATCTCGGTGGAGTACAACGAGCGCGGGTACGAGAACGTCTGGCGCACCAACCCCCGGGCCGACAGCTTCGCGCAGGTGCAGGTGGACTTCATCTCGGAGTTCGTCGCCCCCGAGCTCGGTATCGGCCTCGACGAGATCAAGGTCCTGCTGGTCCACGAGGACTCCTCCTACGGGTCCTCGGTCGCCCGGGCGGCGGAGACTTCAGCCGCGGAAGCCGGAATCACGAACATCTCCTACGCGCCGTACAGCGCCGAGTCGAGCGATCTCTCGTCCACCGTGCTCGGCATCCAGCAGGCAGACCCCGATGTCGTCATCGCGGTCTCCTACGCGTCCGACGCCATCCTGCTCGCCCGGCAGATGCAGGAGAACGGCGTCGTCGTCCCGGCCTTCATCGGCACCGGCGGTGGGCACACGCTCAGCGGCTTCGGTGAGACGGTCGGCGCGGCAGCGGACCACATTTTCGACGTCGACTTCACCCAGTACGCGGTCAACCCCGAGGCCACCCCCGGCCTGGAGGACTTCCTGGCCCGGTATCAGAAGGAGTACGGCGAGGACCCCGCCTCCGGTCACTCGCTGGCCAACTACATGGGAGCCCGTGTCGTCTTCGACATCCTGGCGGAGACGGGCGGGGACACCTCCGCCGGGGCGTTCGGTGAGGCAGCCACCGCCTACACCATCGAGGCGGGCACCACGGCGACCGGCTGGGGCGTCAAGTTCGACGAGACCGGGCAGAACACCGAGGCTGCACCGTACGTCATGCAGTGGCGCGACGGCACGCTCGAGACAGTCTGGCCCGAGAGGGTGGCCACCGTGGAGCCCGAGCTCGCCACCCAGGCCGGCTGACCATACCGACCACGCGACTCCGGCCGGGCACCCGGCCGGAGTCGCCGGAGGCGACAAGGAATATCAATGGAGCTGCTGATTCAAACCCTCGTAGCGGGGGTCCTCCTGGGCGGGGTGTACGCCCTGGTCTCGGTAGGGCTCAACCTGCTCTTCGGGGTGGAGCGCATCATCAACTTCGCCCACGGTGAGTTCGTCATGATCGGCATGTACATGACGTTCTGGTTGTGGGCCGGGCTGGGCATGGACCCCTACGTCTCGTTGCTCATCGTCGCCCCGACGATGTTCCTCATCGGCGTGATCTTCCAGCGCGGCATCATCCAGCCGTTGCAGGGCACGTCGGCGAACATGAAGATCTTCGCGACGGTCGGTATCTCGATCATTCTGCAGAACCTGGCCCTGTACCTGTGGGGTGGCCAGCACCGCTCCGTCCGTACCGCCTACTCGACAGCGGTGCTCAACGTCGGCGACATCAACATCTCGGTGGGCCGGCTCATCGCCTTCGTCGGGGCGCTCATCATGGTCGCCGCGCTCTTCTACGTGATGAACCGCACCATGACGGGCAACGCCCTGCGCGCCATCGCCGAGGACAGCGAGACCGCCCGCCTGGTGGGCCTCCCGGTCAAGAAGTTCTACCTCATTGCCACGGGCATCAGCGTCATGCTTGCCGGCATCGCTGGCGTCATGCTCGTCCCCTTCACCTCGGCCTTCCCCTTGTTCGGTGCTCGCATGACGCTCATTGCGTTCATCGTCGTGGTCATCGGTGGCATGGGGAGCATGGTCGGGTCCTTCGTAGGAGGCGTGCTGCTCGGCGCGATCGAGACCCTTGCCGGTACCTATGTTGCCCCGGCGCTGCAGCAGGTCGTGTTGTTCGCCCTGTTTATCGTCGTCGTCCTCGTCCGGCCCCAGGGGCTGTTCGGCAAGGGTGCCGGCACCGAGGAGGTGGGCCTGAAGTGAAGCGCTCGTATCTGATCGTCGGAGCGGTGGTCGTCGCGCTCCTGGCGATCTTCCCCCTGGTCAGCGAGGACCAGTACCTGCTCACCAACGCCGTCCTCGTCGTCATGTTCATCGGTCTGACGGTCGCCTGGAACATCGCCGCGTTCGGGGGTGCGCTGTCCCTCGGGCACGCCGCCTTCTTCGGCCTGGGGTCCTACACCGCGGCCATCCTGCTCCTCGACCACGGCGTCAACCCGTGGGTCGGCATGCTGGCCGCCATGGTCGTGGCCGGAGCTGGAGGCATCCTCCTGTCGATCCCGCTGCTCAGGCTTCGTGGTCCGTTCTTCACCCTCGCGTCGCTCGCGTTCGTCGAGGTGCTCAGGCTGCTCTCGGTCTACGCCCGTGACTTCGCCGGTGGCTCAGAGGGGTTGACGATCCCCTACGCACCGGGCTGGTCGAACATGTCGTTCTCGAGCCAGGAGCCCTACTACTACATCGTGCTCGGCATGGCCGTCATGACCGTGGCGGTCTCGGTGTGGATCTTCTACTCGCGGATGGGCTACCAGCTGCGCGCCTCCGGCTCCGACGACGAGGCCACGCGCGCCCTGGGCGTCAACACCGCCGCCCTGAAGGTGTCCGCCCTGGTCGTGTCGGCCGCGATCACGGGGGCCTTCGGCGCCTTCGCGGCCCAGTACTTCTTCATCGTCGACCCCCAGACCAGCTTCTCGCTCACCCAGTACTCCATCCAGCCGGCGCTCAACGGCATCATCGGCGGTGCTGGGACGGTGCTCGGGCCGATTCTGGGCGCCGTGCTCATGACACCCATCGGGGAGTACCTGCGCAGCACGTTCGCAGGCCAGCAGGGTCTGAACTTCATGATCTACGGCGTCGTGCTCGTGGTGGTGGTCATGGTCATGCCCGGTGGTCTGGTCTCAGGGATCAACAAGCTCCGCGCACGCTTCCGCCGGACGGACGCCAAGCCTCTGGAGGAGAACCCGGTGGCCGAAGACACGCGAGAGGAGGTCGAGCGATGAGTCTGCTCGAGATCGAGAACGTCTCGAAGCGTTTCGGCGGCGTCCAGGCCGTCAACCACGCCTCGCTGCACCTGGACGAGGGGGAGATCCTCGGCATCATCGGACCGAACGGGGCCGGTAAGACGTCACTGTTCAACCTCATCACCGGAACGATCCGCAGCGACACCGGCAGGATCGTCCTCGAGGGTCAGGACATCACCACCATGAGCCCCACCAAGCGGGCACGCGCCGGGATCGGTCGCACGTTCCAGGTGGTCCGCCCGTTCACCGGCATGACGGTGGCCGAGAACGTGATGGTGCCTGTGCTCGTGCACACGCACCGAGTGGCAGAGGCCCGCGCCAAGGCGCTGGCCCTTCTGGAGGAGCTGGGCATCGGGCACCTCGCCGACCACGATGTGAGCCAGCTGACGCTCGTACAGCGCAAGCGTATCGAGGTTGCCCGCGCACTGGCCACGGATCCCAAGGTCCTGCTGCTGGACGAGGTGCTCGCCGGCCTGAACAGCCGCGAGGTGGTCGACGTTCTGCCGTTCGTCACCGACGTCCGGTCCCGGGGGGTCTCGATCATCATGATCGAGCACGTGGTCAAGGCGCTGACGTCGGTGAGCGACCGCGTCATCGTGCTGGACCGCGGGACGCTCATCGCACAGGGCAGGTCCGAGGACGTGCTCAACGATCCTGCCGTGATCACGGCATACCTCGGGGAGGAGCAGCATGCTGGAAGTTGAAGGCCTTGTCGCCTACTACGGCGACTTCCAGGCGCTGGAGAACGTGACCTTCGAGTTGCCCGACAGTGGCGTGACCGCACTGCTAGGGGCGAACGCCGCGGGCAAGACCACCTCCTTGCGGGTCATCAGCGGCGTGCTGCCGGCCCGTCGGGGCACCGTGACATTCAACGGCGAGGACATCACGAAGGTCAGCGCGGAGGAGCGCGTGCGTCGCGGGATCGTGCAGGTGCCCGAGGGACGCTGCCTCTTCGGCACGCTGAGCGTCGAGGACAACCTGCTGCTGGGCGCCTTCCAGCGCCGCAAGGACAAGAAGAACAAGCAGCGGCTGGACCGCATCTACACGATGCTGCCGAAGCTTCAGGAGCGGCGCAGCCAACAGGCGGGCTCGCTCTCCGGCGGCGAGCAGCAGATGTGCGCCGTCGGTCGTGGCCTCATGGCCGACCCGACGGTGCTCATGATCGACGAGATGTCGCTCGGCCTGGCACCGGTCATCGTCAAACAGATGTTCTCCTTCGTGAAGGAGATCGCCGAGGCCGGGGTCTCCGTGCTCCTGGTCGAGCAGCAGGTCCAGCACGCTCTCCAGGCGGCGGACCGGGCAACGATCATCGAGAAGGGCGTGACCACCCACAACGGTTCCGCGGAAGAGATCCGCAACGACCCCAAGGTGCGGGAGGCGTACCTCGGTGTCTGAGACAGCGCGTCCCGCACTGGTCAAGGCCGGCGCGGCCCAGGCGTCGACGTCCGTCGTCGACGTGGCACCCCGGCCGCCGGCGGCGGGTGAGGTCCGGCTGCGGGTGGAGGCGTGCGGACTGTGCGGGAGCGACGTGCACGCCTGGCGCGGCGACGACGGCTACGAGTGGGTCCATACCCCCGTCGTCCTGGGCCACGAACTCGTCGGCGAGGTGGTCGCCGTCGGACCTGGCGTCGAGGCCTCCTGGGTCGGTCGCCGCGTCGTTCCGCTCGGGATCGACGGATGTCACGAGTGCGTCACCTGCGCGGCCGGCAGCCCCCACCTTTGCCCGCGCCGCCAGGTGCTCGGACTCTCCTTCGACGGCGGGTGCGCCGCGTCCGTGACCGTCCCGGCCGTCCGCCTCGTCGAGGTCGACCCGGACGCCCCGGCGGCCCGGATGACGCTGACCGAGCCGATGTCGGTCGCCGCCAGGGCGGTGCGTCGCATGGGTGACCTCCCGGCGGGTACCAGGGTCGTCGTGTCAGGACCCGGACCGATCGGGCTCTTCGCCGCCTGGTTGCTCATGCGGCGCGGAGTCGACGTGGTGCTGACGGGCACCGAGCGTGACGAGGCCATCCGGCTGCCCGCCGCCCGCCGCCTCGGCATCGTGGCAGTGCGCGGCGACCAGGCCCAGCTCGACGAGCCGGTCGGTGCATGGATCGAGGCCTCTGGGAGCGTGCCGGGTTTCCAGCAGGCGGTCGCGTCGGTGGCCCCCGGGGCCCGGGTGGTGGTGGTCGCCCTCTTCGCACACGACCCACAGCTGGCGATCAACTCGGTGGTCCGCGGCGAGGTCGAGGTCATCGGTTCCTATGCGTCGCTGCGCGAGGACTACGACCTCGCGGCTCGCGAGCTGGCCGGGGCCGAGGGCTTGGAACAGGTCGTGTCCACCATCTTCCCGCTGGTCCGCGGGCTCGAGGCGTTGGAGGCGACCGCCGCCGGCGAAGTCGTCAAGGCGGTGCTGGTGCCGTGACGACCACGACGGACACGGTGGCCGGCCGCACCCTGGTGCTGACCGGGGCGGCAGGCGGAATCGGCTCCGCGATCGCGCGCGCCTTCGCTCGGCGCGGCGCCAGGCTGGTGCTCGCCGACCTCACGGCCGAGGCGCTCGCGCCCCTGGTCGACGAACTCGAAGCGGCCGGTGCCCCTGTCGTCGCGGTTCCCGTCGACGTCTCGCAGTCGGCGGACGACGAGCGGCTCGTCGCCGCTGCGCTCGAGCGGGATGGGCGGATCGACGACTTGGTGCTCGCCGCCGGCATATACCCGGAGAAGCTGCTCACCGAGGTCACCGACGAGGAGTGGCACCGCTGCATCGGCATCAATCTCGACTCGGCGTTCTACCTCCTGCGCGCCGCCGCACCGCACATCTCCGACGGTGGCGCGGTCGTCGGACTGACCTCCATCGCGGGGATGCGCGGCAGCCGAGCGCACGCCGCCTATGCCGCCTCCAAGGGCGGGCTGCTCTCGCTCGTGCGCTCCATGGCGTGGGAGCTGGCCCCGCGCGTCCGCGTCAACGCGGTGGCCCCCGGCATCATCGCGACGTCGATGACCGCCGCACTGCGCGGCAGCTCGTCCGAGCAGCTGCTCCGAGGCACACCCCTGGGCCGGTACGGAACCGCGGAGGAGGTGTCCGGCGTCGTGGACTTCCTCTGCTCACCGGCCGCCGGGTTCATCACGGGAGAGGTCGTCCAGGTCAACGGTGGCCTGCACATGCACTGACCCCGGCACACCTGAGCCGGGGGTCGATCGAAGGAGATCTGATGAGAGCGGTGACATATGCCGGCGCCGGAGGCAACGAGATCGTCACGGTGGCCGAGCGTCCCGACCCGGTCCCCGAGGGCGACGAGGTCCTCGTCGTCGTCCGGTACGCGGGTATCAATCCCGCCGACCTGCAGCAGCGCGACGGCAACTACCCGCCCCCGCCCGGTGCGCCCGCCGACGTGCCGGGCCTCGAGGTCGCCGGCGAGGTCCTCGCGCTCGGCCCACGGGTCCTCCACCTCAAGGTCGGCGACCGCGTCATGGGCCTGGTGGCCGGCGGCGGGCTCGCCGACCGCGTCGTCGTGTCCGAGCGTCACGTCACCGCCGTCCCAGCCCTCCTTGATGGCCCGGAGGCAGCCTCGGTTCCGGAAGGGTTCATCACCGCCCATGACGCGATCCTGAGCCAGGCTGGCCTGCGCCCGGGCGAGGTACTCCTCGTCAACGGGGCCACCGGCGGCGTGGGGAGTGCCGCCGTGCAGATCGCCCGCGCCTGCGGCGCCCGGGTGGTCGGCACCAGCCGCACCGAGCGGGGCCGCCGACTCATCGCTGAGCTCGGCGGTGTGCCCGCGACGACGGAGACGGTCGCCGACGTCGTCGACGAGGTCTCTGCCGGCCGCGGCGCCGACGTCGTCCTCGAGCTCGTGGGTGCGCCCAACCTCGCGACCGACCTCAGCCTGCTCGCCACGCTGGGGCGGGTCGTCGTCGTCGGGGTGGGTGCCGGAGCCGAGGCGACCATCAACCTGCGCGCCCTGATGGGCCGGCGCGGTCGCCTGCTCGCCACGGTGCTGCGCGCGCGGCCCACCGAGGAGAAGGCCGCCGCCGTCCGCGCTTTCGAGCGGGAGGTGCTCCCGCACCTCGCCGGTGGCGACCTGCGCCCGGTCATCGACAAGGTCTTCCCCGTCGACGACGTCGCCGCAGCCTTCGACCACGTCGAGACGGCCCCGAAGCAGGGCAAGGTCCTGCTCGACCTCGGCGCCTGACCAACCCGGCACGAGACTTCCCGAACCCGAACGGAGCACCATGGAGCACGACGTCCTGCAGCACCGCACCGCCCTGGTCACCGGAGCCAGCAGCGGCATCGGGGCCGCAATCGCCCGCGGCCTGCTTGACGCGGGCGCCCGGGTGCACGCGGTCGCGCGGCGAGGAGAGCTCGTTGCCGAGGTCCTGGGTGCCGAGGCGATCGCGTCCACCCGGGCCATCGCACACGGCGCCGACCTGGCCGACCTGACGCAGCTCGACGCCCTGTGCGACCGGCTCGACCACGACCCGCCGGACATCGTGGTGTGCGCGGCGGGAACCAACGTCACCGACCGCCGCTTCGGGCAGCTGACGAAGGAGTCGTGGGAGACGGTCCGTTCCCTCAACCTCGACTCGATCTTCCACCTGCTGCGCCGAACCGTGCCCGCCATGCGTGGCCGAGGTGGTGACATCGTCCTGATCTCCTCCGTCTCCGCGCAGTGGCCAGACCACGCCGGCGCGGCCTACGCCGCCACCAAGGCGGGCGTCATCGCCCTGGGGCGTGGCATCTCCCGCGACGAACATGTGCACGGTGTCCGGGTGACCTCCGTCCTTCCCGGCCTGGTCGACACCCCGCTCGTGGATCGGCGCCCGTCGCCGCCGCCGCCGGAGCTACGGCGATGGTGCGTCAAACCCGAGGACGTCAGTGCCGCCGTGCTGGCTGCCGTCAGCCTGCCGCCCCGTGCCCACATCCCGGAGATGACGCTCGTCGCCACCCGTCTGCAGTCGATGGGTGGCACCCAGGCGGCGTCGCCGGAACTACCGAAGGGTCTGGAAGGGCTGTCGCCCGAGCATTTCGTCGCCCGAGGGACCACCGATGCGTGAACAGCTGCCCCTGACCGGTAAGGTCGCCCTCGTCACCGGGGCCGCCCGCGGGATCGGGCGCGCCTACGCCGTGCGTCTCGCCGAACTCGGGGCAGACGTCGCCGTCGTCGACCGGGACCTTCGTTCGTTCACCGAGGAGCAGACCGCCGGCGGCCGGCCCACCGACGCGGCCGTCACGGCGCTCGGCCGGCGCGCGGTTGGCCTCACCGCGGACGTGACCGATCCGGGCAGCGTCGAGACCGCCGTGAACGACGCCGTCGCTGCGCTCGGCCGGCTCGACATCCTCGTGTGCAACGCCGGCGGGGGGTCCGGATCGATGACCGACTCCCTCGCCTCCCGGGCGACCGCGGAACACGTCGAGGCCGTCGTCCAGCGCAACCTCGTCGGCACCATCACCACCTGCCGCGCGGTCGTCCACCACATGCGCGGACACGGCTGGGGTCGCATCGTCACCGTTTCGTCCCTGGCCGGCCGCCGCGCCTTCCGTAACGGTGGCTACGCGGTCTACGGCGCCGCCAAGGCAGGCATCGCGATGTACACCCAGTCCCTCGCGCAGGAGCTCGGGCCCGAGGGCATCACCGTCAACTGCCTCGCACCCGGCTACATCGCCACCGGGCGCATGTCGGTGATGTTCGAGAACCTCGGTGCCGACGACCTGCGAGAGACCGTCGCGCTACGTAGGTTCGGGACCCCGGACGACTGCGCCGGCGCCCTGGAGTTCCTCGTCACCGACCTCGGCTCCTACGTCACCGGGACCGTCATCCCTGTCGATGGCGGCACCAGCATCTGACCACCCGCTGCTTCATCCGCACCGAACAGCACGATCCACCAGGAGGATCCATGACCGACCACCTCACCCGAGGCAGCACCGGAGCGCAGGGCGTGGCCCGCGTGGTCGTCGCCATGGATGACCCGATCGTCTTCGGGCTTCCCGGCGGGCACACCGTAGAGATCTTCGACGCGCTGCGCGACCTGGGGGACGACATCGAGGCGGTGCTCGTGCGCGAGGAGTCCCTCGCCACCGTCATGGCGGAGGCGTACGGCCGCTTCACCACGCGTCCCGCCGTCGTCATGGCGCAGGGTGCGTGGATCCTGGGCGCCGGGGGCATCGGCGTCATGGAGGCGCACCTGGGTGCGTCGCCGATGGTCATTCTCCTCGACGCCACCGAGGGCGGCACCTACTCCCACCACGGCCCGTACCAGTCCGGCTTCGGTGGCTACGGCGCCTTCGACCTGCCCGCCGCGATGGCTGCCATCACCAAGCGCACCTTCGTCGCCACCGACCCGGTCCAGGCCGTGGAGATGACGCAGCTCGCCATCGCCCAGGCCACTGTCGGGGAGCCCGGGCCGGTCGCCGTCGTCTTCCACTCCCGCGCTCTCCTCGGTGCCGTGAGCGACGACGACGCCCGGCGGATCTGCCTCGCGCCCCGTGTCCCCGCACCCCCGCCGCATCCGGACGGCGACGCGGTTGTCGCCGCCGGGGCCCGCCTCAACGGTGCGCACCGGCCCGTCATCCTGGCGGGCAACGGGGCACGGCCGGCCGCCGCCGAGCTCCGTGCGCTCGCCGAGCACCTGCGGGCGCCGGTGGTGACGACTCCTGGTGGCAAGGGGGTGTTTCCCGAGGACCACCCCCTCGCCCTCGGGGTGATCGGCTCCTTCGGGCACGACGCTGCCAACCGGGTGCTCGGGGCCGCCGACGTCGTCGTGGCCGTCGGCACGAAGATCGGTGCGACTGACACCATGGAGGAGCACCCCGATCTGATCGACGGGACGCGCCAGACGATCGTCCAGATCGACGTCGAGCCGCTCAACCTCGGCTGGACCCAGCGCGTCGCGCACCCGCTGCTCGGCCGTGCTCAGGATGTGCTTCCGCTGCTCGCCGCCCACGTGGCGCAACGGCCCGCCGACCGTACCGGCTGGGCCGAGGAGATTCGGGCCGGCGCCCGCGTCCTCAAGGTCCCCGAGCTCGCCGAGGACGATCGCGTCAACCCGCGAGCCCTAGCCGCGCTCCTCTCCGAGCTGCTCCCCGACGACGCCGTCGTCACCTGCGATGCGGGCGAGAACCGGCTCTTCATGCTCCACGACTACATGGTCCGGCCCGGCGGCACCCTGATCCAGCCCAACGGGGGTGGCGGTATGGGCTACGCCGTGCCCGCTGCCATCGCCGCGACCTACGCGCTGCCCGGCCGGCTCGCCGTGGCGGTGCTCGGCGACGGCGGGTACGCGATGTCCCTCCACGGCCTGATGACCGCTGTCGAGCAGCGCCGTCACCTGCTCGTCGTCGTCATGGACAACCAGGCGCTCGGGTGGGTGCTGCACGGGCAGGGCGAACGGCCGTACATGTCCACGTTCGAGAAGTTCGACCTGGCTGCGATCGCCGGGTCGATCGGCTGCACCACCACCGTGGCACACACCCGCGAGGAGATCGCGGGGGCGGTCCAGCGCGCCACCACCGAGCCGGCGGTGCACGTCCTGGTGGTGCCGACGTCGCTGTCCGAGAGTTTCCTGACCCTGCGCTCGCCCATGGCTGGGGCGAGCCACGAGGAGGTCGGGGCCGGCCGAGAGTGATGCACGGCCGTGCGCGGGCCCGACCTGTGCCGGCGATTCGGTAGCGCCCCCAGGGCCCCCACGGAGAGAAGCACCATGACGACATCTGACCCCCGCACGGACGAGGAGCTCGTGCGGCTCGCACAGCGCGCACGGTGGCTGGCCCTGAGCACCGTGGCGCGTCGGAAGGCAGGGCACGTCGGAGGTCCACTGTCCGCGATGGACATGCTCGTCACGCTCTATTTCGACACCCTTCGACGGGACCCGGCCAGGCCCGCGGACCCCGGCCGTGACCGGTTCATCCTGTCCAAGGGGCACAACGCCATCGCGCTCTACGCCGTCATGGCGCTGCGCGGGTACATGCCGGTCGAGGAGCTCGACACCTTCGACGCCGGCGACTCACGCCTGCAGGGCCACCCAGACATGCTCAAGCTGCCCGGCCTCGACGCGTCGACCGGTTCCCTCGGTCAGGGTCTGGCACTCGGAGCCGGCATGGCACTCGAGGCGCGCCGGCGCGGCAACGGCTTCACGACGTTCGTGATGCTGGGTGACGGTGAGCACCAGGAGGGCATGGTCTGGGAGTCCGTGGCATGCGCAAGCCGCTACCGGCTGGACAACCTCGTTGCGATCATCGACCGCAACGGCCTCCAGCAGTACGGGTGGCCGCACGACGGCGGGCCGGACTCCCGCTTCGACCGGCTGGATCCCTGGGCCGGCGTGGACCTTCCCGCCGTCTATCGAGGCTTCGGCTGGGAGGTCATCGAGGTGGACGGGCACGACGTCTCCGCCCTGCGGGAGACGTTCGTACACGCCCGGGACCGCCGCACAGGTCGCCCGACGGTGGTCGTCGCGACGACGACCAAGGGGCGGGGCGTGTCTTTCACCGAGGGACGGTTCACGTGGCACAACGGGGTTCCGACCGCCGAGCAGCTTGCCCGGGCGGCACGGGACCTGGGCATCGAGGAGGGGGCCACGGCGCGATGAGCTCGCAACGTGAGGCATGGGCGGCCGAGCTGACGGAGCTGGCCGCTCGGGACGACCGTGTCGTGGTTCTCGACGGCGACCTGGGCACGTCGACCAAGGCCGACGGCTTTGCCGCGACCCACCCGGACCAGTTCTTCCAGATGGGCATCGCCGAGCAGAATCTCGTCGGCGTGGCCGCAGGGATGGCGTCCGTCGGAGCCGTTCCATGGGCGGCGACCTTCGGTGTGTTCCTCACCCAGCGCGCGCTGGATCAGATCCGCATGCTGATCTCCCAGACCGGGGCGAACGTCAAGCTCGCCGGGCACTACACCGGGCTGCTCAACGGCGGCGCCGGCAAGACCCACCAGGACATCGAGGACCTCGCGATCTTGCGCGCCATGCCGGGCATGACGGTCATCGCCCCGGCCGACGCCGCCGAGACGCGAGCCGCCGTCCGGTGGGCCACCGAGTATGACGGTCCCGTCTACCTTCGAGTGGCGCGGGACCCCGACGTCGACGTCGACACCGGCGGCGAGCTCCGTCCGGACCACCTGGTCGAGCTGCGGCGGGGCACCGACGTCACGGTGATCACCACCGGCATCCAGACGGCCCGGACGACGACGGCCCTCGACCTGTTGGCCAGACGGGGCATCTCGGCCCGGCATCTGCACGCCGCGTTCCTCAAGCCGTTGTCTGAACGGACCGTCATGGACGCGGTCGGGGACGCGAAGGAGGTCGTCACCGTCGAGGAGCACTCGGTCCACGGTGGTCTCGGAGGTCTGGTGGCCGAGGCGGTCGCCTCCGCCGGTCGTGCCGTGCGAGTCACCCGGGTCGGCCTGGCCGACCAGTGGTCGGAGTCCGCCCCCAACGACTTCCTGCTCGATCGGTTCGGCCTGTCCCCGCAGCGGGTGGCTGAGCGTATCGAGGCGGTCGTCGGTGCGGTGGAGATGTCGTGACGATGATCGGGCTGACCAAGATCGCGCCCGGGAGGGTGGAGCTGGCAGAGCGCCGGACGCGCGAGGTGGGTGCAGGCCAGGTGCGGGTGCGGGTCGCCGCCACGGGCGTCTGCGGCACCGACCTGCACATCGCGTCCGACGATTACGCCAGCGAGCCTCCGGTGACGATGGGGCACGAGATCTCGGGCGTCGTGGTCGAGACGGGCGGTGGTGTGGACCCGTCGTGGACGGGGCAACGGGTGGTGTGCGAGACGTACTTCTCGACCTGCGAGGTCTGTGCCATGTGCCGCGACGGGCGGCGGAACCTTTGCGCCTCGCGACGCTCGCTCGGATCCTTCGAGGACGGCGGGTTCGCCGCATCGGTCGTCGTCCCGGCGTTGAACCTCCACCGCGTCCCCGGGCACGTCGACAGTGTGGACGCCGTCCTCTTCGAGCCGCTCGCCTGCGTCACCCAATGCCTCTTCGACCCTGCGAGGGTCGAGGCCGGTGACCGCGTCCTGGTGATCGGACCGGGCACGATGGGACTGCTTAGTGTCCAGGTCGCGCTCGCCGCCGGAGCGCGGGTGACCTGCGCCGGACTGCCCTCGGACGCGGTACGCCTTTCGCTGGCCGCCGGGATGGGGGCCGAAACGACGACCGACGTGCTCACCGAGGCCTATGACGTCGTCGTCGAGTGCTCGGGAGCCGCTGGGGGGATCACCGCGGCGTTCCGAGCGGTTCGCCGGGGCGGCCGGTACGTCCAGGTCGGCATCCACGGTAAGGACGTCGCGGTTCCGTTCGACTCCGTGCTGTACAAGGAGCTCGAGATCTCTTCAGGTTTTGCCTCGACCCCCAGGTCCTGGGACCGGGCGCTGACGCTCGTGCGGGAACGTAGCGTCGAGTTCTCCGGGCTGGTGACGCACAGCGTTCCGCTGACCGACTGGCAGACGGCTTTTGGCCTCGTGGGATCGTCGGAGGCGGTGAAAGTCGTGTTGCGGCCGTGATTCCGCTGGCCTGTCCCCTGGAAGCACCCCGGAACTGGCGCGCGGCCAAAGGCGGCGGTGAGTTCGGTGTCGCCGTGGATGGCGAGGGCGCCGAGGTGCTCGAGGCCCGGCACCAGCAACGGACCGCCCGAGGCTCATCAGCAGCCTCTTCAAGGCCGAGCCCATCCGCAACAAGGGGCCCTGGACCGGCATCAACGACGTCGAATCGCCGTAGCCGAGTACGTCGACTGGTTCAACGACCACCACCACGGCTAACTCCGCCACGTCCTACCAGCCGAGTTCGAGGCCCTCCACGCCAGGCAGCGGAACCAAGCGCTGGCAAGGACCGCCCTGTAGGAGCCGAACATCACACGGCCTGAGGGTGGATCTGTCACAGTGTTGGTGACGGGTAGACCGGCGCCGGACCCGTCGGCCAGCGACGGCCCCGGGGGCGTCTGGGTGGGACGAAGGGACAACCATGGGACGGGTAGAAGGAAAAGTTGCATTGGTCACCGGTGGCGCATCGGGTCTGGGGAGGGCCTCGGCCATCCTGCTGGCGAGCGAAGGCGCCCAGGTCGTCGTGTCCGATATCAACGACGCTGGCGGCAACGACGTGACCTCGACGATCGTGGGCGCCGGCGGTAACGCGATCTTCGTCCATCACGACGTCACCGAGGAGGCCGCCTGGCAGGAGGCCTACCGCACGACAGTGGACAGGTACGGGCGTGTGGATGTCGTGGTCAACAGCGCCGGCATGGGGGTCGGTGGACCGCCCGAGGAGCAGACGTTGGAGGACTGGCGCAAGCTCATGGCGCTCAACCTCGACTCGGTCTTCTTGGGTACCAAGCACGCCATTCTGACGATGAAGGAGCACAAGCCGGCGACCGGCGGCTCGATCATCAACCTGTCCTCGATCGAGGGACTCGTGGGGGACCCCAACCTGGGGGCGTACAACGCCTCAAAGGGCGGGGTGCGCCTGTACACCAAGTCGGTCGCACTGTACTGCGCACACAACAGGCTCGGCATCCGCGCCAACAGCATCCACCCCGGCTACATCTGGACGGCCATGGTGGAGAACTACCTGGCCTCGGTCGGTGACGTCGACGAAGGTCGCAAGGCGCTGGACGCCATGCACCCGATCGGACACGTGGGTGAGCCGGACGACATCGCCTACGGCGTGCTGTACCTCGCCTCGGACGAGTCCAAGTTCGTCACCGGCGCCGAGCTCGTCATCGACGGGGGGTACACCGCCCAGTAGGGGCCGGAGGGATCTCGACCGGGGCCATGTCCACGAACCGCTCCGAGTGCTGCACGGTCAGGATCTCGGCCTCCTCGGCCACGGACAGGGCCCGCAGCCGACGCTTGGGCTCGCGGGCCCGGTGCGGCGGGCCGGGGTGGTGCGGTGGTAGCGGTAGTGGGTCGCCCCGGAACAGCCGACCGCCGGCAGGCGTGGCGGCTGGGTCGTGGACGCCGGAGCCCGGGCCGGTGCGCTGCCGGTCGACGGTGGCCATGGTGCCTTGCTGGTTCTGGATGTGGTGCCCCCATTCGTGGGCGACCATGTACATCTGCGCCAGCGGCGCGTTCTCGGCGCCGAGCCGGGTCTCGCGCTGGTCGAAGAACCCGATGTCGAGGTACACGTTCGAGTCGGTGGGGCAGTGGAACGGGCCGACGGCGGAGGTCGCGCTTCCGCAGCCGGTCGACACCGAGCCCTCGAACACCTCGAAGCCGGGCATCACGTACTCGATGCCCGCCTGCTCGGGCAGCGTCGGCTCCCAGAACACGTCGAGGGCGTCCGCGGTGTCGAGCATCCGGCAGTCGGTGAACTCGTTCGCATCCGCGCCGGTCCGGCAGTGCTCGAAGCCTCCGACCACCGGTGCGGCAGGTCCCGCGGGCTCGCCGCCGCCGAGCAGCCCGGACAGGTCCTGGCCGGTGAGCAGGGAGATGACGAGCACCACGAGGAGGGCCCGCCACCGAGGCCGCCGCCGATGGCCGCGCCCCGGCCGCCACGGGAGCGGCGCACCCGGCCCGGGTCCGCCCGTACGTCGTCGTGGAAGGTCATGGGCCGACGGTAGAGCCGCGGGTGCGGGGGTGGTGCGCGTACGTGAGGGGGTGCCCGGCGCCCCGGGGCACTAGGCTCGAGGGCAGCCGATCCACAGGAGGAACACCCCATGCCGTCCCGCACCGACGTCGCCCGTATGGTCGACCACACCCTGCTCAAGCCCGAGTCCACCCCGGCCGACGTCGCCGCGCTCGTCGCCGAGGCACGCCGCCTGGGCACGTACTCGGTGTGCGTCTCGCCGAACCAGCTGCCGCTGGGGGACACCGGTGACGTCCTGGTGGCTGCGGTCTGCGGGTTCCCGTCCGGTGCGCACC
This sequence comes from Georgenia sp., assembly GCF_054605595.1. Classification (NCBI taxonomy): domain Bacteria; kingdom Bacillati; phylum Actinomycetota; class Actinomycetes; order Allobogoriellales; family Allobogoriellaceae; genus Georgenia; species Georgenia sp. The sequence goes on from NZ_JBTSDU010000002.1 coordinate 61,696, forward strand.
ACGCCGAGGTGAAGGCCGCCGAGGCCGCCCGCTCCGCCGCCGACGGCGCCGACGAGATCGACATGGTCATCAACCTGGCGCTGGCGACCACGGGCCGCTACGACGCCGTGCGCGAGGAGATCGCCGCGGTGCGCGCCGCCGCGCCCGATGTCCTGCTCAAGGTCATCATGGAGTCCGCGGCCCTCACCGACGAGCAGATCGTCGCCGTGTGCCAGGCGGCCGAGGCAGCGGGTGCCGAGTTCGTCAAGACCTCCACCGGGTTCCACGCCGCCGGCGGGGCCAGCGTGCACGCCGTCGAGCTCATGGCCAGGACCGTGGGCGGGCGTCTCGGCGTCAAGGCCTCCGGCGGAATCCGCACCACCGAGGCGGCCCTGGCGATGATCGAGGCCGGGGCCACCCGTCTCGGGCTCTCCGGCACGGCCACGGTGCTCGACGGCCTCACCGACTGACCGGCGCCTCGCCCCTCCCTCACCGACGGCGGGTGTTTGTGCCGACGGCGGGTGGTCCACCAGGCGCCGTCGGCACGAACACCCGCCGTCGCTGGGCGATCGAGCGGGAGCGCTGGGTGATCGCGATCGCGCCTGGGTGCCGGTGCCACGGTGTGAGGAATCTCTTCGCGGCGTCGCACGCCGGGGTCGTAGACTGGACGGCGCATCCTTTCGGGTGCTCCCACTTTCTGCTGCCGTCTTGAGGTCTGCCCTGTGATCACCGCCCACGACGTCTCGGTGCGCATCGGCGCCCGCGAGCTCCTCCACGAGGCGTCCTTCCGTGTCGACACGGGCATGCGGATCGGGCTGGTCGGGCGCAACGGTGCGGGCAAGACGACCCTGACGAAGCTGCTCTCCGGCCAGGACGCCAGTGCCTCGGTGGTCCAGCACACCGGCCAGATCGTGCGCACGGGCGAGATCGGCTACCTCCCGCAGGACCCACGCACCGGCGACATGAGCGTGCTCGCGCGCGACCGGGTGCTCTCCGCGCGGGGCATCGACGAGATCGTCCGTCGCATCCGCAAGTCCGAGAATGTCATGGCCACCACCACCGGCGACAAGCAGGCCAAGGCCATGGAGAAGTACGCCCGCCTCGACGCCGAGTTCGCCGCCCAGGGCGGTTGGGCGGCGGAGTCCGAGGCGGCCCGGATCACCTCGAACCTCGGCCTGCCGCAGCGCGTCCTCGACCAGCCGCTGGAGACCCTCTCCGGCGGCCAGCGCCGCCGGGTCGAGCTGGCGCGCATCCTCTTCTCCGGCGTCGACACGCTGCTGCTGGACGAGCCGACGAACCACCTCGACCACGACTCCATCGGGTGGCTGCGCGAGTACCTGCGTTCCTACAACGGTGGGCTCATCGTGATCAGCCACGACGCCGAACTGCTGCGCGAGACGATCAACCACGTCTTCTACCTCGACGCCAACCGCAGCGTCCTCGACGTCTACAACATGGGCTGGGACGCCTACCTCAAGCAACGCGAGTCCGACGAGCGGCGCCGACACCGCGAACGGGCCAACGCCGAGAAGAAGGCCGGCCAGCTCATGGCCCAGGCCGACAAGATGCGTGCCAAGGCCACCAAGACCGTCGCGGCGCAGAACATGGCCCGCCGCGCCGAGCGCCTCCTGTCCGGGCTCGACGAGACCCGCCAGTCCGACAAGGTCGCACACCTGCGCTTCCCCGACCCGGCACCGTCCGGCAAGACGCCCCTCATGGCCGAGGGCCTGAGCAAGTCCTACGGTTCGCTCGAGGTCTTCACCGACGTCGACCTGGCCATCGACCGGGGCTCCAAGGTCGTCATCCTCGGCCTCAACGGCGCCGGCAAGACGACGCTGCTGCGCATCCTCGGCTCCGTGGAGGAGTCGGACACCGGCCGCCTCCTCCCGGGCCACGGCCTCAAGATCGGCTACTACGCCCAGGAGCACGAGACGCTCGACGTCGAGCGCACCGTGGTGGAGAACCTCCGCTCCGCCGCCCCGGACCTCGACGACACCGGCGTGCGCAGCGTGCTCGGTTCCTTCCTCTTCTCCGGCGACGACGCCGACAAACCCGCCAAGGTGCTCTCCGGCGGGGAGAAGACGCGGCTGGCGCTCGCCGTCCTCGTCGTCTCCTCGGCGAACGTCCTGTTGCTGGACGAGCCCACCAACAACCTTGACCCCGCCAGCCGTGAGGAGATCCTCGGCGCCCTGGCCTCGTTCACCGGCGCCGTCGTCCTCGTCACGCACGACGAGGGCGCCGTGCAGGCGCTCAACCCCGACCGGGTGCTGCTGCTCCCGGAGGGGGACGAGGACCTGTGGAACGCGGGCTACCTCGACCTCGTCACCCTCGCCTGAGAGCCTCCGGGGCCTGGTCGGGGCCCTGCCCGGCCGTGAACCGCGGGTCCGCCGCGAGCTGGGCGTCCACGAGGGCGTCCTCCTCGGCCTCCGCGGCGCGGCGCGGGCGCGGCACGCGCGTCCCGGCGTTGTCGGCGGCCTCGCGCCGGGCCAGGATCACCAGCGCCGCGAGTGCCCCCGCGGAGAAGAACCACCACTGGAACGCGTAGGACATGTTCACGCCGTAGCGCGACTGCGGCCGCGCGTACCCGCCGAGCGTCACCTCCGCGGCCGGCTCCTCCGCGACGACGGCCACGTAGCCGCCGAGCACCGGTAGGCCGGCGACGTCGATCCCCGCGCTGCCCAGCACCCCGGCGGGGTCGAGCGTGTACACCTGCCGGGCCGGGGTGGTGCGGTCCACCGGCTGCTCCGGGGCGCGTAGGCGTGCGGTCAGGGTCACCTCGCCGTCCGGGGGCGCGGGCACCTCCCCGTCGGTCTCGGCGGCGCCGGCGCCGGTCCAGCCACGGTCGACGACGACGACGAGGCTCCCGCCGGCGGGCAGGTCGGCCATGAACGGGGCGACGACGTGCACGGCCGGGGTACCGTCCACCGGTCGGTTGCGCAGCAGCACGGTGGTGCCCTCCGCGTACCGGCCCGTCAGCGTCACCGGCTGCCACTCGTTGCCGGCGTCGACCACGGGGGCGCCGCCGAGCGCGTCGACGAGCGGCACGGGTGCGGCGTCGTAGACGTCGTCCACCTGGGTGGCCTGGGCGGCGCGTACCTCGTAACGGCTCCACTGCCAGACGCCGAGCAGCGCGCACACCACGGACACCACGACCATCGCCGCGATCAGCCCGAGCCACCGACCCGAGGCGAGGAACGCGTACCGGGAGGGCGCGCTCACCCGTGCGAACCGTCGAGCTCGTCGACGCCGATGACGTCGCGCAGGAACGAGCGCGCCCCCAGGTACTGGGTCAGGTGCTCGCGGTGCGCGTCGCACGCCAGCCAGACCTTCCGGCGTCCTTCCGTGTGCAGGCGTGGGTTGTTCCACAGCAGGGCGTGCACGGCCGTGTCCCGGCAGCCCTTGGCGCTGCAGACCAGGTTGGCGGCGTCGTCGATGTAGGGGAGCGCCGCGTCGGGGCTCATCGGAGGTACTCCGTTCTCGGGTCGTACGGCAGCGTGGGCGCCGGGGGCAGGCGGGGTGCGGAGCCGGGTGGGACGAACGCGCTGTCCGCCGCCACGGGGCGTTCGCGCCCCGCGTTGGCGACCAGCACCGCGAGCAGCGGCAGGACCGCCGCACCCACCACGCACAGCCACAGCCACGGGTACGGCACCACGAACAGCAGCAGCAGGCACGCGGTGCGGATACCCATGGAGACCAGGTAGCGCACCGTGCGGTCGTGCACGTCCTCCGACAGCGCGCGGCGCACCGAGGTGATCGCGTAGACCTGCGACACCTTGCTGCTGCGGCGCCCCCTCACCGCATCAGGTTACGCCGGATCGGGGCGAGGATGGCCGGCCCGTCCGGGCCTCTTCGCCCTGGTGGCCCGCGGTGGGCTACGGTTTCCCCGCAGCGAAGGGTCGATGAACGGGAGCCGTCAGTGGACGAGCGGGGTGCGCGCAGTGTGCTGGTGACGGGTGCGAACCGGGGCATCGGCCGGGCGATCGCGGAGCGGTTCGTCGCGGCCGGGGACAAGGTGGCGACGATGTACCGCTCCGGGGACCTGCCCGACGGCGTGCTGGGCGTCGTGGGGGACGTCCGAGACACCGCCTCGGTGGACGCCGCCTTCACCGCCGTCGAGGCCGAGCACGGCCCCGTCGAGGTCGTGGTCGCCAACGCCGGCGTCACCCGGGACCAGCTCCTCATGCGGATGAGCGACGAGGATTTCGACACCGTCATCGACACCAATCTCGCCGGGGCGTTCCGCGTCGCCCGGCGGGCCAGCAAGGGCATGATCCGGCTGCGGCGCGGGCGCATCGTGCTGATCTCCTCGGTGGTCGCGCTGTACGGCGGGCCGGGCCAGGTCAACTACTCCGCCTCCAAGGCCGGCCTCGTCGGCATGGCCAGGTCGATCACGCGCGAGCTGGGCGGGCGAGGCATCACCGCCAACGTCGTCGCCCCCGGTTTCATCGACACCGCCATGACGCAGGCCCTGCCCGAGAAGCAGCAGGAGGCGTACCGGGCGGCCATCCCCGCCGGCCGCTTCGGCACGGTCGACGACGTCGCCGCCGCCGTGCACTTCCTTGCGAGCCCCGCGGCCGCCTACATCTCCGGGGCCGTCGTCCCCGTCGACGGCGGCCTCGGCATGGGCCACTGATCTCCGGCATGCGCCCGCACACGCCGCACCCTCCCGTACGAGAAAGTGAGAACTGATGGGACTGCTCGAGGGCAAGTCGATCCTGGTGACCGGGGTCCTCAAGGACAGCTCGATCGCCTTCCATGTCGCCCGGCTCGCTCAGGAGCAGGGGGCGAACGTCATCCTGTCCTCGTTCGGGCGCCAGGCCCGCCTGACCGAGATCACCACCCGGCGGCTGCCCTGCCCCGCGCCGGTGGTCACCCTCGACGTGCAGAACCAGGAGGATCTCGACGGCCTCGCCGCCGCCGTGCGTGAGCACACCGACCACCTCGACGCGGTGGTCCACTCCATCGGGTTCGCCCCGTCGTCCGTTTTGGGTGGCAAGTTCCTCGCCGGCCAGTGGGCGGACGTCGCCACCGCCGTGGAGATCTCGGCCTTCTCGCTCAAGGCCCTCGCGGTGGCCGCGAAGCCGCTCATGGTGCGCGGCTCCGCCGTCGTCGGCCTGACGTTCGACGGGTCCTTCGCATGGCCCGTCTACGACTGGATGGGCGTGGCCAAAGCCGCCTTGGAGGCGACCGCCCGCTACCTCGCGCGGGACCTCGGCCCGGACGGCATCCGCGTCAACCTCGTCTCCGCCGGCCCCGTCCGGACGACGGCGGCGACCGCCATCCCGGGCTTCGAGCAGGTCGAGGCCGGCTGGGACGAGCGCGCACCGCTGGGCTGGGACGTCTCCGACGCCGAGCCCACCGCGCGCACCGTCCTCGCGCTGTGCTCGGACTGGTTCCCGGCCACCACCGCCGAGATCGTGCACGTCGACGGCGGCGTGCACGCGATGGGCGCGTGATGGCCCACACGCTCGTCCTCATGCGGCACGCGAAGGCGGAGCCCGAGGGCAACCTCGGGGATCTCATGCGGCCGCTCGCGGGCAAGGGCCGCAAGCAGGCCGCCGCCCTCGGCCCGCGCCTCGCGGCGGCGGTGACCGCCGTGGACCTGGCACTCGTCTCCACCGCGCTGCGCACCACCGAGACGGTCAAACTGGTCTCCGGCGGTGTGACCATCCGCGACCGGCGCGCCGTCGAGAGCCTCTACCAGGCCGTACCGCGCCAGGTGCTCGGCCTGCTGCAGGAGCTCGACGAGGCGCTGGGCACCGTCATGGTGGTGGGCCACGAGCCGACGATCTCGGGGCTCGCCTACCTCCTGCACGACACCCGCGACGACCTGGCCCAGCAGGTCAGCCTGGGGGTGCCGACGGCGACCGCGTGCCTCCTCCAGGTGCCGACGTCGTGGCGGGACCTCGACCGCAGCACCGCCCACCTGACGCGGCTCATCCGCTACCGGCAGTAACGCGCGCGGGCCCCGGGCCGGTGACGCGGGCGGACCCCGGGCCGGTGAGGCCGGCGGGCCCCCGGGCCGGTGACGCGGGCGGACCCCGGGCCGGTGACGCCGGCGGGCCCCCGG